>CALFSY010000163.1 GCA_937916365.1 uncultured Jannaschia sp.
GATGACCGTTCTACAGGCCGGCGCGGAAGTTTCTGTCACGATTACATACCTGGAAATGCCGGTGCGGCCCGGCTTTGACGCGCCGGATTTGCCCACAGATGTGCGATTGGAACGGGCCATTGACCCCCCGGTGCAATTTTTTTTAGCGATGTATGACGCCGTAGGCCGTGATTACGAATGGTGGCAACGTGTATGGCAATCGAAAAACGATCCCCAGACCCTGCATGATTTTGTCAAACATCCCAAGGTTGGCATGTGGTTGGCCTATCGCCATGGCTGGCCACACGGATTTTTTGTGTTGGATCACCGAACGCATGGCATATGTGATCTGGCCTATTTTGGCCTGGTGCATGGGGCGATTGGCCAAGGTTTGGGGGGTGCGTTGCTTAAAACCGCGTGCGTCAAAGGATGGTTGCACGATGACGTGGCCAAAATGACTGTGAACACCTGCACGCTGGACCATCCGCGTGCGCTGAGGCTTTACCAAAAGGTGGGGTTTGTGCCGGTTAGAACAACAATGCATATCCATACGTTGCTGCGTGATCGTGATCCTTCCTGTTTTCCTGCTTAAGATCGGTTCATGTTTGATACGCTAACCCCACCAGAACTTGATAAAATCTTGCGTCTTATGGCGCTTTATGCCGCCGATCCGCGCCCCGGTAAAATTGATTTGGGGGTTGGCGTGTATCGCACGCCCACGGGAAAAACGCCGGTCATGGCTGTGGTGAAAGCGGCGGAAAAGCGGATATGGGACACCCAAGATACCAAAGGATATGTTGGCTTAACGGGCGATCCCGCGTTTTTGGATGCAATGCGTGCCCTGGTTTTGGGCGATGTGGTTGCACAAACGCGCGTGGCCCTTTGTGCAACCCCGGGTGGCACTGGCGCTGTGCGGCAAACCTTGGAAATGGTGCGGCGTCTTTCGCCAATGGCGCGGGTGTGGTTGCCCGCACCCACATGGCCGAATCACACCGCCATTGCCGATCATTTGGGATTCGCGCACCTGACCTATCGTTATTATGATCCGGCCACGGGCGGGATTGACCGTGCAGGGATGCAAACAGATTTGGCCCAGGCGCAGCGCGGCGATGTGGTGGTGTTACATGCATGTTGCCATAATCCGACCGGTGCCGATTTAACCCCCGATGATTGGGCTGCCATCACCGATATTTTGATGGATACAGGGGGCATTCCCTTTGTCGACATGGCCTATTTAGGCTTTGGCACAGGGTTGGAACGCGACGCTGCGGGAACCCGCCACATCGCAGCACGATTGCCCGAGGCATTGATTGCGGTAAGTTGTTCAAAGAACTTTGGGCTTTACCGTGAACGGGTGGGTATGATCCTGGCCATTGCGGCGGATGGTGTTGCCCGGGATGCGGCCCAGGGTATGTTGGCGCATTTGAATAGGCAAAATTATGCGTTTCCACCCGATCATGGTGCGCGTATTGTGCAAACGATATTAAATGATCCGGAATTATACGCCCAGTGGCAGGCGGAATTGACCACCATGCGGGATGGGATTGTTGCGAATCGCGCGGCCTTGGCCCAGGCGTTGCAAAATGAAACGCAATCCGATCGTTTTGATTTTTTGGTCAATCATCAGGGGATGTTTTCGTTGATCGGCGCCGATCCCGATCAGGTGCGCCATCTACGCGAAAATCATGGTATTTATATGGTCGCAGATGGGCGTATGAATATGGCGGGGCTAACGCCCGATCGTATCCCCGATATTGCAAAAATTCTGGCGCGCGTGTTGATGTGATGCGCGCATCATATGTGCGGCATAGGTTGGCAGGGTTTTAAGATTTTAGCGTTTAACAATGGCACACATAAGCCGCAGCGAGGCCCCATGACACCCAAATACATTCCACCTATGATTGCCATGGCCGCCATCGTTGTTGCGTCAAACATTCTTGTGCAGTTCCGTTTCGGGGCATGGTTGACCTGGGGCGCTTTTACCTATCCATTCGCGTTTTTGATTACGGATATTGTAAATCGGCTTTATGGGCCGGGCCATGCACGGCGCATCGTGTTTGCCGGGTTTTTGGTGGGGGTGGTGTGTTCTTTAATCGGCACACAAATTATTGGTGATTTTGGCCCGTTGGTGACGCTGCGCATTGCCATTGGGTCTGGCATCGCGTTTTTAACGGCGCATCTTTTGGATGTGGCGGTGTTTGACCGGCTGCGGGCGGGTGGGTGGTGGCACGCGCCATTGGTTTCAAGTGTTTTGGGGTCCAGCATAGACACCGCATTGTTTTTTACCATCGCGTTTTCCGCAGCATTCGTCTGGTTAGAGCCGGGCAACGATATATCGTGGGCCCTAGACGCCCTACCGTTCATTGGGGTGGGACCTATCGTGCCACTTTGGGTGTCTTTGGCCATGGCCGATTGGTTGGTGAAACTTGGGATCGCGTTGGTTGCGTTGATCCCATTTCGGATTATCACACGGCAATTTTTGTCGCGTGTCGGATGATTTCCTTTGACACCCACAAAATTCGTGGCAGTGTCAATCTAATGCAAACCAAAGAAAGGAGGTGATCCAGTGTCAAGAGAGGTATTGGAGAAAGGTGTCGGGACAGCTTGGGAAGGGTGCGTTTAAGGCAGCCTTTGAACACCGCCGTTTTCAAGTGGGATCATCTTACCGGCCCACCTTCTGATGTTCTCGAAAGGGCCGCCTTGGGCGGCCCTTTTTCGTGATTCTACGGTTATATTGATACCGCATGTGCAATATATTTTCGTTGCAATCATTTACCCAACGAAAAACGCCCTTCGGTCCGACGAAGGGCGTTTCATGTAAGCTATAGTCTTAGCCTGACATCTATGTGCCGATTAAAAGCGGTAGTTTAAGGATAAGCCAAGGGTTGTTGCTTCGATATCGGGTGCATTATCAAAATCGTCAAAACGATTATATAATACTTCCGCCCCAGCAGTCAGAGATTGGTTGAGGAACACCTCATACCCCGCGCCTAGGAAATACCCAATCGAATCACCCTGTGATGATGTATCGGCCCGGGCAGCACCCAAAGTACCGTATAACCAGTTACGATTTAGGTTGATCCCAGCACGGGCACCCAAGCGGATTACGGATTCAAGTGTTGTCACATTCCCCACGTCAATATCTGCACCATCAAATTGTAGGCCACCACCCAATACAAAATCGCCGAAATCATAGTCATAGTAGCCACGCAATCCAAAGATGGCACCATTGCCATCAGCGCTTGCGCCGCTACTGGTTTCGGCGTTGCCATAGCCAAGCTGCACACCGGTTGAAAAACCGGTCCAATCATATTCAGACTGCGTATCTGGTGGTGGGGGAATGATTACCACATCCGCAGTTGTTGTTTGGATCGGTCCCGCTGCCCAGGTTGGCGTAGCCAATAAAGCGAAAATCATAGTCGCAAGTGATATATTTCTGTTCATCTCTCAACCCCAGATATGAATGTCTGCAATTCCTAACATTATATTTTCCGTTTCAGCAACAGTAATATACCCCCTTATTCTCCGAACTCTGATTGAGGTGTATCGAAAGTGTCACGTAGCAAGCGTGACACGCGGGTTCGGGATATTGCGCCCATTAGATACGTTTTCCGCATAAAATAATACGACTTACCTACGGCATATGCGGTAAAATCTGGACAATATCGCCCAAAAAATCCAAAATACATCCGCCTATACACACATTGAATGTTGATTTCGATGTTGAACGATTTGGGGGATGGTGTGCGATATTGGTTGTTCAAATCTGAACCGTCCACGTGGTCGTGGGATCAACAGGTTGCCAAAGGTGATGCGGGCGAAGAATGGGATGGCGTGCGCAACTATCAGGCGCGAAATTTTATGCGTGACATGGCGATCGGTGACCGTGGTTTTTTCTATCACTCACAAACCGAGCGCGCGATTGTAGGAATTGTCGAAATCATTGCCGGGGCGCACCCCGATTCAACAACCCAGGATGATCGTTGGGAATGTGTGGATATAAAGGCGGTGCAAGCCATGCCTACCCCCATAACCTTGGATCAGGTCAAAGCAACGCCGGGGTTGGCGGATATGGTGTTGGCCAAAAATTCCCGCCTGTCCGTGCAACCCGTCACCGCGGCGGAATGGGCGGCAATCTGCGCCATGGGTGGGTTGACCACCAAAAGCGATTAAGCCGCGATAAGGGGCGAAACATACCCTTTGCGAATCACCTCGGGCGCATAGGCCGTGCGGGCAAACATATCGCGCACCATCGGTTCAAAATGTGACAGGGGGCGTGCGTCATAATCGGGGTCAAAACTGGCCTGATCCCAGCGTTCGCAAAATGTGGCGCAGCTTTCAAAACAGGGATGATCGCGGTAACGATCCCGCGCGTTTTGATCCCACCCGTAGTGATGCGCGTAATAGAGCATTTGAAAAATGCCGTGATGTTCGACAACCCACGCCACATCCCACCGCACAAAGGGGCGGATCACCTCGGCCGACATGCGGTCATGGTTCTGCGGGGCCAGGCCATCACCAATATCGTGCAACAACGCGCCAACGATCCAATCCATATCGGCGCCGTCGTGTTCGGCGCGCGTGGCCGATTGCAACCCATGATCCAGCCGCGTGATGCGATAGCCCTCTAACGTGATCGCCGCTTGGCGTTCCAACTCGGCCAGAACACGGTCTGCTGTGAGGCGTAGAAAAGGTTTTTCCAATTCATGGAGCAGATCGTAATCTGCCTTTGTGCCATCTTTCATTTGGGTGAAGGTGACAGTTTTGGTCATGGTCGCCATCCTGTGTGATAAAAACACATTGTTTGTAGCGTTAACCGACAGGTTAGCTTCAAAGACGCACGGCCTTCGCTAAGTCAAACATTGCTTATATTGACTATAAAAACAACACCTATGAACATGAGCGGCTGTAGATCACGCAACCCAAAATATCAAAATATTGATAACACTAATTGGATGTGACTGCGATCAGCATTCATAAACCATGTTTTGAATGATTCGTTTCTCTTAATACCCAACTCTGCTGGTCGCGTATGTGATTGGCACGTGCCCGCCCTATGATGGGTGTTTAGGGGTATAAGCGTCTAAATTAAAAAAGGTTTTATTTTGTTTTTTTGGCTAGAAATCAAAAATTAATGTATCGTAACTTTGGTAATTGAGTGTGCAAAATTCGCGATCACCAAACAAAATGGAGACTACAACCCATGGCTGTAAATAGACCAAACAGACCGCGCTTGCGCCTTCAGCTCTTTGCATTGACTGCGCTTATTGCTGGCTTGTTTATGGGATATGGATTACCCGCACTTCTTATGTCGCAATCGGGGGGCGGTGATGCCCCTCAAGAATTGATTGATCGGTCTTTTCAAGTTTTAGGGGGTTGTGTAGGGATTGCTGTTGTTCTTTTTGCCATGAGTTTTTTGGTTCCAAAACAAAAATAAAAATGGGGCTGATATATTGCGGTGGGTTTTCATAATGCGTTTTTTAGGCGCCGCTTATGGCCCGCAATCTTCAAAAACAGGCAAGATCAAACAGCATAGATTATGACTGTTTCGCATAAAGCGACACATCGCGTTCGGCCCCGGCGGCCAGCGTTGCGGATTGTGCGGCCAACACCGCATCATAAAGGCGCAGTGCCCCTGGTTCAAACAACCGGATGGGGGCGGCAACATTAATCCACCCTTTTTGGGCATCTTGCCCGCGCACCAACATCGCGTAATCGCGGCCCGTATCGGGGGCCTGTCGCACCCCGGGCGTGACATACCGGATGGCCCCCCCAACCCGCCGATCATGTGAGCGATTGGGGGCCGAGGCATGGAACGTGCGCCCATGGTGCAGCGATATTTCCCCGGGTTGCAGCGGCCCGGGCACGGCGGCGGTTTCATCGACATTGGTAATGTGTTGCCCACGTGACAAAAGATTATCATCGGCAAATGTATCGGTATGATCGACAATGCCGTTTTTGTGGCTGCCTGGAATAAACCGCATACACCCGGCCTCAACCGTCACGTCCGACAGTGCCAGCCACGCCGTGACCTCTTCATTTGTTTCGCCCATGCCCCAATATGTTATGTCTTGGTGCCAAGTGACGTGCGTGCCATCGCCGGGCTCTTTGATGAACAACTCAACCGACCACACCAAAAGATCGGGGCCAAGCAGACCTTCGACCACATCAAGGATCGCGGGCGTTCGGGCGATATTGGCCAACAGTGGAATAACCAACTGTCCGTTTACACGAAAAAATTGCCTTAGGTCATGCCCGCCCGCACCATCGCCATGGGTTTGTTCCAACACCTCAATCGCGTCGCGTAACGTGCGCGCGGCCTTGGCCGACATAACGCGAATGGGGTGCAGCACACCCGTATCGGCATATGTTTGAATTTGACCGGGATTAAGACCACTCATAACGGTTCTCTCATTAAATTCGTTTCCCATATAAATGCACCACACCTTTGGACCATTAACACTGATGATAGTCTGGCTTAAACAATTTGTAACTGATTCTTCGCAACATTATAGGAGCGATGATGGTCAGAAATTTACAACCAAATAAAGGTTTTGAAAATGAGATTTCTTAAATCAATATCTGTGATCTGCTTATTTGCCTTCCTAGCTACAACTGCAACGGCTCAATGGATTTATCAAGAACATGGAAGTGTATTTGAAGCCACTGGAACACATCTTGCCTTAGTCGTATCGGGCATTTATGGGGCGGGCTTGCGTTGCACTAACTCAAACGATTTAACATTTATTTTCATTACCCCTGAGCGTGTGGATAACAATAATGATGACACGCTTCAGTTTCTTAATTCTGTATCTCCAGAACTTCTGATACGAGTTGATGATAACGATATAATTACTTTATCAGCCCAAGCAGATGAAACTGAACTTGGATTATCTTTATTTGCTGCTTCACCTGTTTCTCTGGCTGAACAAGTTATAGCTGCAAGATCACGAATTTCCGTTGCTGCGCGTGTGTTAGGACAACTATTCCACGAACAATCTTTTAGTGTCGGAGGCTCAACAGCTTCTGTATCTAGGATTAAGGAATTATGTAATTTTTAATAAAATTGTTAATATTTCGATGTGAAATCAGACAAAAGTAAATAAACAAGGTTGATTGTTTACTTATAACCTCGTCCGTCAATACCTATAATGCTCTGGCTTAAACGGCCCGTCCTGGGGCACGCCGATATAATCGGCCTGGGCCTTGTCAAGGATGGTCAACTTCGCCCCCACCTTGGCCAGATGCAGGCGTGCGACCTTTTCATCCAGGTGTTTGGGTAACACATACACCTTGTTGTCATAGGCGTTGCCGCGGCGAAACAGTTCGACCTGTGCCAACACTTGGTTGGTAAAGCTGGCCGACATGACAAACGACGGATGGCCCGTGGCATTGCCAAGGTTCAACAACCGACCCTCAGACAACAAAATGATCCGATTGCCCGATGGCATCTCAATCATATCCACCTGATCTTTGATATTTGTCCACTTGTGATTTTTCAGCGCCGCAACCTGAATTTCATTGTCAAAATGGCCGATGTTGCCCACAATCGCCATATCCTTCATCGCGCGCATATGGTCGATGCGGATGACATCGCGGTTGCCGGTGGTGGTGATAAAAATATCGGCGCTTTCAATTTCATCGTCCAGCAACACCACCTCAAACCCGTCCATCGCCGCCTGTAGGGCGCAAATCGGGTCGGCTTCGGTCACCTTTACGCGCGCGCCGGCCCCGCGCAGGGATGCGGCCGATCCTTTGCCCACATCGCCATAGCCGCAAACCACCGCCACCTTGCCCGCCATCATTGTATCGGTGGCGCGGCGGATTCCGTCCACCAAGCTTTCGCGACACCCGTATTTGTTGTCAAACTTCGATTTGGTCACACTGTCATTGACGTTGATGGCCGGAAAAGGTAGATGCCCCTTTTCCATCATTTGATACAACCGATGCACGCCTGTTGTGGTTTCTTCGGTCACGCCTTGGATCATGTGACGTTGGCGCACAAACCAGCCCGGGGTCTCAGCCATGCGTTTTTTGATTTGGGCGTAAAGGGCGGTTTCTTCCTCGGATGTGGGCACAGCGATTAAATCGTCTTCGCCTTCTTCGACGCGCGCGCCCAATAGGATGTAAAGCGTCGCATCCCCGCCGTCGTCCAAGATCATGTTTGCCCCGCCGTCATCGAAATGGAAAATGCGGTCGCAATAGTCCCAGTATTCCTCCAGCGTTTCGCCTTTGACGGCGAAAACGGGCACGCCCGATTGGGCGATGGCCGCTGCTGCGTGATCTTGGGTGGAAAAAATATTGCACGATGCCCACCGCACCTCGGCCCCCAAGACGACCAGTGTTTCGATCAACACCGCCGTTTGCACTGTCATGTGCAACGATCCGGCAACGCGCGCCCCGCGCAACGGTTTGGCATCGCCATATTCCGCGCGCAAGGCCATCAACCCCGGCATTTCGGTTTCGGCGATGGTCATTTCCTTGTGCCCAAAATCGGCCAGCGCGATGTCTTTGACAACGTAATCATGGGTCATGGTGTATGCTCCCTAAATCTTAGGATGGCCATTACCAGTGCGTTGATGGGTATGCAACGCATTCACACCCTTGCACAACACATGGCAAAGGCCCCGCCATTACAGCAGGGCCTTTTTATCGGCATGACCAAATGCCGATCTTAGGTAAACATATCCAACCAATCATCAAGTCTGCCAGCAACGCCAAGCGTGGGCGCGGCATTTACCTGAATATCGTCAATATTGACTAGATCACCACGCACGGTAATTGTGCCCAAAACATCCTGATCGTGGGCACCGCCATTGCCACCTTGGTCTGAGATCATTGTGATGATGGAGTAATCGGCGATTCCATCGCCATTGTCATCAATTTGGGTGACGTCGCCCACCGCCACGGTGTGCCCGACCAATCGGATAACATCGCCTGCGGTTTTGTTATAATCGGTAATGGTATCATGCCCAATGCCATTGACCCAATGGTCATGGGGATTGTCGTTTTCACCGGTCACGCCTTTCCAATCTATCTTACCGTTATCTTTCGTGTGTTTGCGCACAATGGCTTCGGTGGCATTAAGATCGGCGCGAAAAACAAATGTATCGGCACCGCTGCCGCCGGTCAGGATGTCATTGGCCGCTTCGTTTGATTGATTGGCAAAATAGCGCGCCATGCTGGTATCTTGGGCAATCTCAACCTCCCCCGCGTCAGAGCGGGATGTGATGCGGTCATTGCCACTGTTGCCGTTTGCTTTGTCATTGCCATGCCAAAGGACCAAAACATCACCGTGCGCACCGCCATGTAGGGTATCGTTGCCCGCCCCATCAATTAAGGTATCGCGCCCTAAGCCCCCGCTTAAGATGTCGTTGCCTGCGCCGCCATCAAGCCGATCATTGCCTTTTTGGCCATGCAGGCGGTCATTACCGTTTTCACCATACAAACGATCGTTTCCGTTTTGGCCAAGAATCCTATCGTTACCATGCCCCCCGGAAATGGTATCTTTTCCATTCCCGCCGATTCCGGTGTCATGCCCGCTGCCTAACACTAAGATGTCATTGCCCGCGCCGCCATCAAGGCGATCGTTCCCACTCCCCCCTTTCAATTCGTCATTGCCATTTTCACCAAATAGACGATCGTTTCCTGCGTCTCCGCCGATTATATCGTTGCCATCACCCCCCATACCGATGTCATTGCCCCGGCGTAACACCAGGAGATCGTCACCATCACCGCCGTTAATTTTATTATTGCGGGCGTTACCAACCACACGATCATTGCCGGCCCCACCAATAACGTTTTCAACATTTTGTAAGGTGTCGATGGCACCATCGACATCTGTTGCGGTGCCTTGGGAAAGGTGGACGTTAACCGCATCGCGCGCATAGGCATAACTGACAGTGTCAACACCATCGCCGCCGTCTATCGTATCGGCCCCGCGGCCACCGATGATAATGTCATTTCCCGCACCCGCAAACAGGGTATCATCGCCGTCATATCCCAGGATATGTTCATCGCCATCGGTGCCCACCGAGAATGCGTTAAGCGCGTTCACCACGCCATTGCCGATGCTTACATTGGCCAATCCACGAACATATGTGGTTGATCCAACGATTTTTTCATACACCTGATCTGCGGTGAGGTCCGGATCAACGGATTTTAACAAAGCGGCGATGCCTGCCACAATCGGCGCGGCAAGCGATGTGCCCCCCGCCACCCGATAAGATTGATTGACATGGGTTGTGGCCATCTGATCGCCCGGGGCAAACACATCAACAAAATCGGCCCCATACGACGAAAAACTGGCCTTCCAACCCCATGAATTTGATGCCCCAACCGCAACCACATTGTCCAACGCGCGGGTGTGTTCCAACCCATTGTTGCCGGCGGCAAATACCACCAGTGTGTCTTTTGAATGTGCGTAGTTCAACGCCTCTTGCAGGTCATCGTAAAACTGCCCTGAATGGCCTAGGGTGCCATAATCCTGGATTGGTCTATAGCTAACGTTTACGACATCAACCCCATTATCGGCGGCGTGGCGGATGCTATCTAAAAACGCTTGCTTATCGCCGGCGCCGTTGATGGGGTCGGCCCCACGAAATACATCGTATGAATGCAATGTCACATCGGGGGCCATGTACTGTACGACCCCGGCAACGGCGGTGCCATGGGCCGGGCCGCCCCTTTGCGATAAGGGATAATCATATTCGGCGAAATCAATATAGACGCCTTTGTTATCGGCCAGATGCGTATGTGCAAAATCAACGCGGCTATCGGCCACGGCAACCTGCACCTCATGGGTGCCAAGCCCATATTCCACCAACATGGAATGTGCGGTGGACGCATCGGTGCCATAGCGACCCTTCATATACCAGGCTAGATCGTGCCAGGGTGCCCCGCTGCCCGGATTGACCGGTAAATCAGGGGTATCAAGATTTGAGGATTTGTTGGTCATTTTCGATATGCTTTCTGGTTTATGGGTTTGGCTATGGTATTGCTGGTATCGTTTATTCATTTTCAATGGTGTTGAATTTACATCAATCACCTCATTGTGATTTCAACAGATAATGAATGCTTGACCGCGCGTGTGCATTGGTTTGGAAACATCGCCTTTGGATAATCCACAACTCCATCGTTCACTGAGTTTGCAAGGTTTTCTGCGGGCAGAGGCAGCAAACCTTTCCTTATAATTATATTTGTTTCAACAACATGACAATCTATCAAAAAGTATATAAGCGCAGCCTAATACAGATATACATTCGCCGCGTTCTTTTCATGCGAACGAAATGTTTTGCTTTGGGTTTTCCTTAGACGTCCAAGGCACCTTGCGCGGTGGTGTTTTGGTGCACCTTGGCTTTTTTCAACCCCGATCCATGGCGCAGAGGTGTATTGACCGCACGGGGGCCGTGGGCCAGGGCCTGTTCGATGGTGACGATTTGTAATCGGGGGACGGCATCAAACCCCTCTACCGTAAACGTGCCCGCCTGTGCCGCCCAATCGGCCATGGGTTTGGTGGGTGGTGTCAGGGTCAACAACACCCCGATCTGTGCCTGCCGTTCGGTGACCACGGCGTCCAAATCGCGCACCATGCCCACGCCCACGTTTTTGCCCCCTTTGACCGACACGATGGCGGTGTGGGCCTTGGCCGGGCCAAACCGGAATATGCCGTCAACGCCGCCGTCCGCGCCCTTTTTCCCGCCGCCCTGCGGGTAAGCGGCAATCAGGCCACAAGCCCATTTTTCAAACTCTTTTTTGGTTTTGTCGTCGCGGTTAAAGAAATCGCGCGCCCCGGCCAGATCTTTGGGCACGCCGTGCACAGTAAACGCCGCCGTGCCCTCAAACGCATCGTAAAGGCGGCTCTCGATCAAGTTGACGGCCAAATGCGTGATGTCGATACCGATCCAACGTCGGCCCAGTTTTTGCGCGGCCTCAACCGTGGTGCCGCATCCGCAGAATGGGTCCAACACCACATCGCCAGGGTTCGATGAGGCATTGATGATCCGTTCCAACAACGCCACCGGTTTTTGCGTGGGATAGCCAAGGCGTTCTTTGGATCGCGCGTTGATTGGGGGTATATCATCCCACAACGCTTGCGCGGGCATGCCCTTTGCCTCATCCAGGTATCGTTTAATCCTGATCCCGCCATTTTTTGTGAAATGTAAACGGTTTTCTTGGTCGAGCTTTTCCATCGTCTCATACGGGAAACGCCATAACGATTTGGCCCCTTTGTAATCGTATTCATACCCACCACCGGTTAACCCCTTGGCGGTTGCATTGTCATCCATCCATTTACGGCCATCAGGGTCGGTATATCTAAACCGGGATAGATATTTTTGATCGTAGGGTGAAAAAACGGGTTTCCAGAACCAGGTATTTGATTTTGTGTAAAAAAATATGGTATCTGTATTGCGCCCCCATCGTGACCCATCACTGTGTGCCGTGGTGCGTTTCCAGGTGATTTCATTGCGATAGTTTTCGGATCCAAACACCGCGTCAATCAGAATTTTCAAATAATGCCCCGCCGTGGGGTCGCAATGCAGGTAAAGTGAACCCGTGGGTTTTAACACGCGGTGCAGTTCGGTTAACCGCACGCCCATCATGCACAAATACGCCGTCATCGCGTTTTTGCCCAAAAACCCCACCATCGCGTCCAGCATTTTGGCCGCGTCTTGATACGCGCTATCCTTTACCTCAACCAATGCTTGACCGCTGGTCAGATCATTCCAAACCCACGTATCGTCAAATGCCTCAATCTGCGCGGGGCTTTCCCCGCCTTTTGGCCCTTTGAACAACACGTTGTAAGAGGCGTTGGAATTAAACGGCGGGTCCAGGTAAATCAAATCCACACTGTCATCCGGAATGCCGTTGCGCAAAACATCCAGATTATCGCCGTAATACAAATGGTTCATTGGATTGAAAGCCCCAATTTCGCCGTCACGATGTCATTCACCACCTTTGGGTTGGCTTTGCCGCCCGTGGCCTTCATCACCTGGCCCACAAACCACCCCACCAGTTTGGGGTTTTGGCGCGCCTTTTCCACCTGGGCGGGGTTGGCGGCGATAATGGTGTCCACCGCGGCTTCAATCGCGCCCGTGTCGGTGACTTGGCGCAGGCCGCGTTCGGCCACGATGGTCGCGGGATCGCCGCCCTGGGTATAGACAATATCGAACACATCCTTGGCGATTTTGCCCGAAATCTCGCCCGATTCGATCATGCGGATAATCCCGGCCAGTTGCGCGGGCGACACGGGCGAGGTTGCGATCTCGGCCTCTTCTTTCTTGAGCCTGCCGAACAGGTCGTTGATCACCCAATTTGCCGTTTGTTTGCCAACGCCTGTTTTGGCCCCCGTTTCAACACCCGTTTCGGCCATAGTGGATTCAAAAAACTGTGCGGCGTCTAAATCGGCCGTCAACACGCTGGCGTCATAATCGGCCAGGCCGTAATCGGCCATAAACCGCGCCTTTTTCGCATCGGGCAGTTCGGGCAGGGTGGCGGCAATGCCATCAACCCAGGCTTGCTCTAACGTCAGGGGTAACAAATCGGGATCGGGGAAATAGCGGTAATCGTGCGCCTCTTCCTTGGATCGCATGGACCGGGTTTCGCCGGTATCGGGATCATACAGGCGGGTTTCTTGGTTGATCGTGCCGCCGCCTTCAAGAATCGCGATTTGGCGGCGGGCCTCAAACCCGATGGCGGCCTGAATAAACCGCAGCGAGTTCATATTCTTGATCTCGCACCGTGTGCCCAGATGGCCGAAATCCCCCGTTTCGCGGTATCGTTCATACGCGCCCGGCAAACAAACCGACACATTCACATCGGCGCGCAAATTTCCCAGCGCCATGTTGCCATCACACGTGCCCAGATACAGCATGATTTGGCGCAGTTTGGTGATATAGGCCGCGGCCTCCTCTGGGCCGCGAATATCGGGGCGCGATACAATTTCCATCAGCGCAACACCGGTGCGGTTCAGGTCAACAAAGCTAAGCGCGGGATCCATATCGTGGATGGATTTTCCGGCGTCTTGTTCCAGATGAATGCGTTCAATGCGCACCAGACGGGCGGTGGGGGTGCCTTGGTCATCGGGGCCCATATCCACCAGCACCGCGCCCTCCCCCACGATGGGGTGGTAAAGTTGGCTGATCTGATAGCCCTGCGGCAGGTCGGGATAGAAATAGTTTTTGCGGTCAAACGCACTGTGCAGATTGATGTGCGCGTTCAGGCCCAAGCCCGTGCGCACGGCCTGTTCGACACAAAATTTATTTAGCACCGGCAACATGCCCGGCATACCCGCATCAACAAAGGCAACATTGGCGTTGGGTTCGGCCCCAAATGCGGTGGACGCGCCGGAAAACAGTTTCGCGTTTGAGGCGACCTGCGCGTGCACCTCCATCCCGATGACAAGTTCCCAATCGTGTTTTGCGCCTGCGATCACCTTGGGGGTGGGTGTATTGTGGGGTTGATCTAACATTTGCTACCTCTGCCTCATAAAACCATCTTCGGATCTAACCAACACATCCTGCGGGGCGCAAGCACACCGATCAACGGCGGAAAATGCGGCGCAGATCGTCTAAACTATCGCGTTGCGTATCGTTCAAACCGTTGTTTGCGGCCGCGACATCGTTAATCACCAAAAGCGGCGCATCCAATGCCTCTGCCCCCGCTAAACGCATCAAACGCCGCCCTAAACGTGCCGTGGCCGTGGCGGCACCGTTGCTTTCATTTACAAACCAATGCCCCATTATCAGCAACTCTTCAGCATCTTTTTTCGATACGTTCAGATGTGATTGTAATGCCCGCACATGCCTGTCACGTTGATCTTGTGTGGGTGGTGGCCCCTGTTCAATAAAAGCGACTGTCAATGCCCCAGCCGCCAGAATTGGATCATCCACACTGTCAATAGGGTGGGTGTTATAACGGCGGCGAAACCCAAATCGGCGGGCAGCAGACATAACCCCCGAGGCAACATCAGCCAAATCGTTCGCGGTATCTGCAGCAGTGCGCATATAATAAAGGTAAGCGCCAACCATCGAAATAATTGTCACGAGGGCAATCAAAACAGGCATATCGGAAACTCCAGCAACATATTTTGGTAAAATGGATTAATTTAACACAAACCACATTGAAACCTACATTATTGCACCGAGTGTTAGTATTTCGTAGCGGTTTTCGTTTGCGCCTGAAATAAAAGACAATCTTGCGCAATGTTTCGACACACGCCAAAGTGTTGCAAATCGGTGTTGAACAGAGGTGCGCATGATACACAAAAACGGCCCGCTGCGCGTGGGCATTGGCGGGCCGGTAGGCGCGGGTAAAACGACGTTAACCGAACGGTTGTGCCATGTGATGCGCGATACGTATTCACTGGCCGTTATCACCAACGACATTTATACCGCCGAGGATGCCGAATTTTTGCTGCGCGCACAGGCCCTGCCTGCCCATCGGATCAAGGGTGTTGAAACCGGGGGGTGCCCACACACCGCAATCCGCGAAGATGCTTCGATCAATCTAGCGGCGGTGGCGGATTTTCGCGCGGCGATTCCCGATCTTGATATCATTTTTATTGAATCGGGGGGCGATAACCTGGCCGCGACATTTTCGCCGGAACTGGCCGATTTGACGTTATATGTAATCGACACAGCAGCAGGCCAGGATATTCCGCGCAAACGCGGCCCTGGTGTCACGCGATCTGACCTTTTGATTGTAAACAAAATTGACCTTGCCCCGCATGTGGGGGTTAACCCCGCCCTCTTGGAATCTGATACCAAGGCCGCACGCGGGGATAGACCGTTTGTAATGGCTAGCCTGCGAATGGGGCACGGCGTTGATGACATCGTTGCGTTTTTACGCGATGCAGGGGGGTTGGTGCCTGTAAACGGTGCGACCCAAAACGTTGCATGACGGAAAAAGAAAACACATTGATGGACAGCATAGATGCCGTGCAGGCCCGCTTGGCCGATCAAAATTACGTTTGCGGGCGGGCGTTGGCCGTTGTCGTGTTTCTAAGCCTATCTTTGGGGCGTCCCTTGTTTTTAGAGGGTGAGGCCGGCACCGGCAAAACCGAGATTGCCAAAGCCATTGCCGCAGCCCTTGGGCGGCGGTTGATCCGGCTGCAATGTTACGAAGGTTTGGATGCCGCAAGCGCCGTTTATGAATGGAATTTCGCGGCCCAAATGATCGCCATTCGCACGGCAGAGGCCACAGGCGAAACCGATCAAAACACGTTAAAAACAAATCTATTTTCAACAGAATATTTAATTGAACGGCCCTTATTGCAGGCAATGCGCCCCGATCCCAATGGCGCACCGGTTTTGTTGATCGACGAAATCGACCGCACCGATGAACCATTTGAGGCGTTTTTACTAGAAGCGTTAAGCGATTTTCAAGTCACGATCCCCGAACTTGGGCCCATCCGCGCGGCCGAACCGCCCGTTGTAATTCTAACCTCTAACCGCACACGCGAAGTGCACGATGCCCTTAAACGCCGCTGTTTATATCATTGGGTCGATTATCCGGATATAGATCGTGAAATGGCGATATTGCAGGCGCGTGTGCCCAACGCGGCGGAACGTTTAAGCCGCGAGGTTGTGGGGTTTGTGCAAAAGCTACGAACCGAAGATTTGTTCAAACGTCCCGGCGTGGCCGAAACCATTGATTGGGCGAAATGTTTGCTGGCACTTGATATGATCGAATTAAGCCCCGCCGCGATTGCCGACACGCTTGGCGCATTGTTAAAATATCAAGATGATATTCAACGTTTGCAAGGGTCCGAGGCAAAACGCATTCTTGATGATGTTCAGGCCGAAATCCGCGCAGAATCATAAACATCGGATTTTTGTGAAGGTTTCGATACGGCGATGGTCGAACATGCCCCGCTTGATTTGCCGGATAACCCACAATTAACGCGCAATATCGTGCATTTTGCGCGTGCACTACGGGCGGCGGGCCTGCCCGCTGGACCGGGGCGGATTTGTGATGCGATCCGCGCCGTTGGCGCCGCGGGATTTTCGGATCGGGCGGATTTTTACCATACGTTACAGGCGTGTTTTACCGCGCGGGCGGAACACCGCATCGTTTTTGCGCAACTCTTCCGGTTGTATTGGCGCGATCCGCGTTATCTGGATCACATGATGTCCGCCCTAACACCGGCCATACGCGGCGTGGCCGAGGAACGCACAGCCAAACCTGCGGAAAAAAGGGCGGCTGAGGCGCTGCTTCATGGTGCAGACCAAAAGCAACAGGATGCGCCAAATGTTCAAGATCAAACTGAGACCGAAATAGAAATTGATGCAACGCTGACGATGAGTCGGCAAGAGCGTTTGAAAACATTAGATTTTGAACAAATGTCCATCACCGAAATGGCCGAAGCCAAACGTATAATAGCCAACCTAAAGCTCAGCATACCACCCATAAGAACGCGGCGGACGAAGCCCGCCCCCCATGGGCCACGCCCCGATTGGCGGCACACAATGCGCCAAGCCGCACGCCAAGGTGGTGATATTTCCGCAATCGCCCGCGCCGACCGCAGCCGGCGATGGCCCGCTTTGGTTGCGCTATGCGATATTTCCGGATCAATGACACACTACAGCCGCGCAATCTTGCATTTTTTGCATATGATGGCGAACCAAAAAGGCGCCGGTTGGGCCAAGGTGCACGCCTTTACCTTTGGCACCCGCCTCACCAATATCACGCGGCACCTGGGCCACCGCGATGTGGATGCCGCCCTTGCCGCCGCAGGGGCAGAGGCGCAAGATTGGGACGGGGGAACGCGCATCGGCACATGCCTATCGACCTTTAACCGAGATTGGGGGCGGCGGATTTTGGCCCAAGGGGCGGTGGTGATATTAATTACCGACGGCCTAGATCGAGGCGACCCGGGCGATTTAGCAACCACGATGGAACGTTTACACCTTTCTGCGCGGCGGGTGATTTGGATCAATCCTTTGTTGCGGTGGGAAGGTTTCGCGCCCAAAGCGGCGGGCATTCGCGCCATTCTGCCATATGTCGATACTTTGCGTGCGGGTCATAATATTGCCGCTTTGGAAGGGCTGGCCAAAGCTCTGGGTGAACTGAACCATAATCGCCTCTAATCAATCCTTATTTTTTGCCCAAGGTGATTGCAAAGGTGGGCGGTGACGCCGCCCTGAACGTGGAATACGGCCCAAATCCGATAATGATTGAATGGCATATCCATCGTTATTCTGCACAGGGCGAACACGACGCACCGGTGGTATGGTTGTGCGATGCGTGGGATTGTAAACGTTGTGCGCCCGATCATACCCGGTCACGCTTTGGGGTTTTGCCCAATACTGCACCCCGCCACGGCGCAACCAGATCGGCAATAAAATAATGCCCCCCGCCAGAAAACCACCCGCATGGGCCCAATACGCCACACCGCTGCCCATCACATCCATGGCAAGACCGTTAAACAACTGTAGCCCGAACCATAATCCTAACATTAGCCAGGCTGGAATTGTGAAGATTTTGATGAAAATGATAAGGATTACCAAAATATCTATTCGGGCCCGGGGAAACATTAAAAGATACCCACCCATAACCCCGGCAATCGCCCCCGAGGCCCCGACCATTGGGATGGTCGAACCGGGGGCGGCCACAATTTGCGCAATCGCGGCGGCAAGGCCCGCTAAAATATAAAACGCCAAAAACCCAACGTGGCCTAAAAGATCTTCAACGTTATCGCCGAAGATCCATAAAAATAACATGTTACCGATAAGGTGCATCCACCCGCCATGCAGGAACATGTGCGACAACAAAGTGTGCCATTCCGCACCACCCACAACATCTTGGGCAACCAAGGCCCAGTCACCATAAAACGCAAGAAGATGCGCCTGATTTCCCGAAAGCGATGGGTAATAGGCCAAAAAAACCACGATGTTGATCGCGATCAAAGCCCAGGTGACAAATGGTGTCCGTTCAGACGGATTATGATCCCGGATTGGAAACATGACCCTATCGACATTGGGTCAAGGAAGCGTAAGTCAAGTTTAATCGCGCAAACTATGCGACCGCACTATGTTGTGCATCATCTAATGGGGCGCGCCTTATTGATCGGTTATTCCCGCCCAATGCGCGACAATACACTGTCAAGCCGCTCGCCACGGGGCGATAAAACGCGCGGGCGCCCTGCATCAAACGCCCCGGCATAGGCATTTGCGTCATATTCCGGCACAGGAAGGCCCAGATGGGACACCGTCAACAAACCAGATGCAGCCAACACCGAATACGCGGCAATGAACACATCCGCCTGCGCTTGGATCCGCCCGATCCGCGCATCCAACAAATCTTGTTCCGAGTCTAAAACATCAAGTGTCGTGCGTGCACCAAGCGCGGCTTCCTCGGTCACACCTTCAAGTGCCAGTTCCGCCGCCCGAATACGTTGATCCGAGGCTGCGATCTGTGCTTGCGCGATACGTAGCTGCGCATAAGCGTTTCCAACTGTTTGTAAATTAATCAACGCTTGTTGATTAAGGCCCGATCGCGTGGCGGCAACCTGGGCAATCGCCTGGCGTTCCAAGGATGCGATTTGCCCACCCTGATAAATTGGTTGTGTAAACGTAAGCGATAAGGTGTTTGACGATCCTTCAAACGCGGGGCCGCTTGGGTGTTCAAATGTTTCAGCGGCCTGCGCCCCCAACGTGATGGTTGGTGCGGCCTGCCCCCGGGCCTGGGCAACGGCGGCCTCGGCGGCGGTTACCTGATGCTGAATTGCGCGGATTGCAGGATGCGTTTCGCGGGCCAATCGTTCGGCCTCGGCCTGGTTTGCGGGCAAGGTGGGCATCGCCCCTGGCCCGCTAAGCGCGCTGGGCGATCGACCGACGGCCAAACCGAACAGTTCGCGGCTGATTTCAAGCGCGCCTTGCGCCGCTGCTTGGCCTGAACGCGCCTCGGCCAACTGCGCCTCGGCCTGGGCAACATCGGTGCGAGTATCTTCGCCCACATCAAACCGATCACGCGCTGCCCGCAACTGTTGGTTGATGACGCGCACATTCGCTTCGTTCACGCGCACCACCTGCATATCGCGCCACACGCTTAGATAAGCGACCACAGCATCGAGTAAGATTTGCTGTTCCAACGCCACAAGTTGCTGGCGCGCCGCAGCGGCGGTTTCACGGGCCGCTGTGATTGCATTGCGTCGCTGCTGTCCTTGGTAAAGCACTAATTGCCCAACCAATGACGCCGTGTTGGTTAATGTGTCGTTCATCAAATCGCGTGATGCAGACGCTGTGAAATTAATAACAGGGAAAAGCTGTGAAATCGCTTGGGTTACGTTTTCATCATTGGTGCGCAGCAGGAAACGATTCTGTTCCAACAACTGTGAATTACGATAAGCATCCACCAAAACTTGGCGAAGCGTATCGGCCTGCACATGGGCCATGCCCAACCCAACCATCATGGTAAGCATGGCAAACCCCGTGCGGATAAATTTACCCATTTTTGTGAAGCCCTTTAATTTCTTGGATCATTTGGCGCTTACAACCTGTTGATCGGCTGGCAATTTGCCTATGGAAACTTTCAACACACCAAAGACCGCAAAGATTTTTCTATAGCAAGTGATATAGGGATTCAGCGGTTTCTAAAATACAAAACTGGGCGATTTTGTGAATCCCGGTAAAACTGTTGCGGCGGTGTTAAAGGCCGCGCGCCAAGACAATCGACCCGCCGTTTTTAAGCCCACGCGCGCCTCACCCAAGGGACCATCGGTAAAAACGGCGGCGATGCGCCCACCTTCTTTCACCTGGTCAATCAATGCTGTGGGCACAGTTTCAACGCCGCCAAAAATCGCCACGGCATCATATGGCCCGTTTTTGACGTTGCCGGCGGCCATATGCCCATGAATAACCACGGCATTTCCTACCTCTTGGGCGTTTAAGGCCACCTCGGCCTCACGTGCCAAAAATTCATTTTCTTCAACCGCGACGACGGCTTGGGCCATGTGGGCCAGCAGTGCGGCGGCATATCCCGTGCCATCACCTAAGGCTAAAACAACAGAATCTGGTGTAATATCCAATAAATCCAGTAATTTGGCCATACCACGGGGATCCAAAACCTGCCGCCCATCGCCCAAATCCAAGGGGCCGCCAATATAGGCCAGATCGCGCAATGCGTTTGGCACATAAGCCTCTTTCGGGACGGAAAGCATGGCGTGGATGATGGGAAATTTTGTTACATCTTGGGTGCGCACTTGCGTGTCAACCATGGTAACGCGGCGTTGGGTATAATTGGTCATGGATATATCAATCCGCTGGCTTTGAACATAAATATTGGCATGAAACATAGGGCGACACAACGCGACATAAGTGATGTTTTCAGTGCGCAATTTTGGCAAAAAGTTGCGGATTCAAAATAAACTGCCCTGCGGGCCAGACCCAGATGGGGTGCGACGTTTGCGTGTTTGGGGTTTTGGCGGTGCATCAATGGGTGCAACGGCCAAACGGCCATCGACAAATTCGATGTTAAGCGTGGTGTGATCCGCCACGGCTTT
>CALFSY010000164.1 GCA_937916365.1 uncultured Jannaschia sp.
AAAATCAGGTTCTAGGTTACTCATCTCACCCGCCCAGAAGAGGACTCGAACCTCCACGTCCATACGGACACTAGCACCTGAAGCTAGCGCGTCTACCAATTCCGCCACCTGGGCCTAGGGTGTGATACCGCCGGTTATCGTGCGATGTGTGGCCTGTCAACGGGGATAAATTGGGGCGGATTGCCAAAGCGTGTTTTGAGGTCAAGGCGCGCATGGGCGATCTGGATGGGTGATTTGCGTCTTGCCGTTCGTTTAGGCTCATCCTATCACTAATGATGTATTTTCAACGTGGGGATCTATGCGAATGGCGAACCTTGTCACTATATTTGGCGGTTCGGGTTTTGTCGGGCGATATATCGCACGCCGAATGGCAAAAAAAGGTTGGCGTGTTCGCGTTGCTGTCCGGCGCCCGAATGAAGCATTGTTCGTGCGCCCTTATGGTGTCGTGGGCCAAGTTACCCCTGTATTTGCTAATGTGCGCGATGATGCATCCGTTTTGGCCGCGATCCGCGGTGCGGATGCCGTTGTGAATTGTGTGGGGATATTGGCCGAACAGGGGAAAAACAAATTTAATGCCGTGCAACATGATGGCGCGGCGCGGATCGCACGCATCGCAGCGGCGGAAGGTGTGTCGCGGTTGGTGCATATATCAGCCATTGGCGCGGACCGAGACAGCCCAAGCGATTATGCCGCGTCAAAAGGCGTGGGGGAGGCGGCGGTTATTGCGGCCTTTCCTCGGGCGTTTATTTTGCGGCCTTCAATCATTTTTGGACCGGAGGATCAATTTTTTAATCGCTTTGCGGCCATGGCGCGGATGAATCCTGTGTTGCCGGTGGTGGGTGCAGACACACGTTTTCAACCGGTGTATGTAGACGATGTGGCGCAGGCCGCCGTGCAAGGTGTTCTTGGCATCACCCAACCTGGCATTTATGAACTGGGCGGCCCCGAGGTGCATACATTCCGCGATCTTATGCAACATATGTTACAGGTTGTTCGCAGGCGCCGTTTGATTGTCAATGTGCCGTTCTGGGCCGCGACACTTATGGGAATGGCATTTGATGCGTTACAGACCATAAGCCTAGGGGCATTTCATAATGGCATCTTGACACGGGATCAGGTGCGCAATCTGCGCCATGATAATGTTGTCGGCCAAGATATGATGGGATTTGAAGAGCTTGGCATTGACCCCGTTTCCATGGCGGCGGTGTTAGAGGAATATCTGTGGCCCTATCGCCCCGGGGGACAGTATGCCGAAATTCAGGAAAACGCAGGATACATGCGGCCTTAAACCCAAAAGAGTTAAAATGGGCGGGTGTGTGTCTGTGGTCATAGATAAGCGATGCCCAACAAAACAATACCTAAGATCACCCTATAAATCACATAGGGCGTAAAATGAACATGGCGTAAAAACCGCATCATCAACGCCATGGCGCCCAAGGCGGACAAAAATGCAAATGCCGCCGCGATTGCCCCATCCCGCGCGATTATGGCGTCACCGGTGACCACGACCTCAGCCCCTAATAATACCCCCGATGCGGCAATGGTAGGGATCGACATCAGCATGGCGATGCGTGCCGCGCTTTCCCGATCATACCCTAAAATACGCCCCGCTGTGATTGTAATGCCTGCGCGCGATGTGCCTGGCACCAAGGCAAGCGTTTGCCACAGCCCCATGATAACGGCATCCCGCGCGCGCCATTCTGCCATCGTGTGTATGTGTGGCCCTCTGTGGTCTGCCCAATACAGCAACAGGCCGAACAAAAGCATTGTCCAACCAATCACTGCGATCGACCTTAACGTGCCGCTTAACCCCGTCAGGTGTAAAATAGCTCCGGCAATCACAACAGGCACAGTTGAAATCAGCAGCATAAACGCCAGGCGCGCGCCCGGCGTATCCATGCGCCCCATGGCCAATCGCGCCACACCGCCCATCGCCAATCGAACCTCGCGCCAGAAATATACGACAACAGCGCCAAGCGTTCCCACATGCACGGCAACATCCAGTGTCTGCCCCTGATCCGCCAGACCGGTCAAATTCGGCAATAGCGCCAGATGACCAGAAGATGAAATTGGCAAAAATTCTGTAATACCTTGGATCAAAGCAAGAAGGATCAGGTGCCAAAGGCTCATGCGTGGTCTTCCCTGGTCAGTGGTTTTGCCGGCTTATGCAGGGTGTGAAGGTATGCAGGTAGGACAATATTTATGACCTTTATGTAGAGAGTTCCCCGGCATTGTGCGCAGAAACGTCATGAAAAGGGGTAAATAAGTCATACTTTCTGTCTTTCATTATCTTTTATCACCCTGTATATGAGCGTTGGCAGAATGGGAGATATGCCTTGGCAATACAACACATGTTAAAATTTGTCACAGTCGAACAGGCGACGCCGCATAAACGCCCCCCTGATTTGCGCAAGGCGGATTTTGGCGAAATCTACGGCGAATATGCCCGCGAAAAGGCCGCAGAGCAAGCCGCGCGGTGTAGCCAATGTGGCGTGCCCTATTGCCAAAGTCATTGCCCATTGCACAACAACATCCCCGATTGGCTGAAATTAACCGCCGAAGGGCGGCTGCAAGAGGCCTATGAAATTAGCCAAGCCACCAACACGTTTCCTGAAATTTGTGGCCGTATTTGCCCGCAAGATCGTTTGTGCGAAGGCAACTGTGTCATTGAACAGGCCGGCCATGGCACTGTAACCATTGGCGCGGTTGAAAAATATATCACCGACACCGCCTGGACCAATGGGTGGGTCGGCCCCATTGCACCATCGGTTGAACGCCCCGAATCTGTTGGGATCATTGGTGCAGGCCCGGGTGGTTTGGCCGCCGCAGACCGATTGCGCCGTGCTGGATTGCGCGTCACGGTATATGATCGGTATGATCGGGCCGGTGGCCTGATGGTCTATGGGATTCCGGGGTTCAAACTTGAAAAAGACGTCGTGACGCGGCGCACCGATCTTTTGCGTGATGGGGGTGTTGCGTTCAGATTGAATTGCGAGGTTGGCCGCGACATCCAATTTGATGATCTGCGGGCGGCGCACGATTTCGTTATTATTGCAACCGGCGTTTATAAATCGCGTGATTTGCGCGTGCCGGGTGGGGGCGCACGGGGGATCGTGCGGGCCATTGATTATTTAACGGCCTCTAACCGCAAAGGGTTTGGTGACTCTGTGCCCGATTTTGAAACGGGGCTGTTGAATGCCGCGGGAAAGCACGTGGTGGTGATCGGGGGCGGCGACACGGCAATGGATTGTGTGCGCACGGCCGCCCGCCAAGGCGCACGATCTGTCAAATGTTTATACCGGCGTGATCGCGCCAATATGCCAGGGTCCCACCGCGAGGTGCGCAATGCCGAAGAAGAAGGGATCGAATTTGCCTGGCTGTCCACACCCAAGGGATTTTTGGGCGATCCGATTACCCACGTCATGGTTCAAACCATGCGGCTGGGCCAACCCGACGCCACAGGGCGCCGTGCGCCGGAAATCATCGAAGGATCCGATTACACGCAAAACGCCGATTTGGTGGTCCAGGCGCTTGGCTTTGAACCCGAAGATTTGCCAACACTTTGGGGATGCGCAGACCTAACAACGACCCGTTGGGGCACGCTTAAAACCAACGTTCAAACGCACGAAACATCCCTAAACAATGTTTATGCCGTGGGCGATATTGTGCGCGGAGCGTCTTTGGTCGTGTGGGCCATTCGAGATGGGCGCGATGCGGCCGATGCAATTTTACGCAAACTGGCATTGGCAACCCCGGCCCCCATCGCGGCGGAATAAGCCCAAGCTAAGACCCCCAAATTTAGGAATTCTTCCATGCCAATCATTCATAGTATCATCAAATTAGGTGCATTTGTTTCAATGATCGTGGTTTTGCCATCCATCCCTGTGGTCGCGCAGGATGGACCCCGCGTTTTCCAAGTGCCTGATGGATGCACTGCCTTTTTAACCGTGCAATCGCGTAGTTGCTTTGTCAGCCATCATTGGACGTGTGAGAATGATCCTGCAGGCACGCATTGGCGAGTCTCTGCGGACGAAGAAGGCCCATTTTACCTATCGTTCACAGATACCGAATTTCGTTGGTTGCGCAGTTGGGATTTGCGCAACGACATTCAAGGCACGCTGGTCGAGCCCGAAGATGACCCCGCCAACCTAACCGAATTATTGGCCACCGGCAGCGACAGCATGGTTTTTTCCATGCTGCAAGAGGGCCCCCTGGGCCAAGAGCGGCGCGATTACACCGGCTTTGATCGATTAACCGGTGAAAATGTTGTGGTGGATGGCCAAACATTGATGGTAACCGATTTCGCCTATCAATACGATACATCCGACGGCCCCCGCCGCACCCAAGGCAACCAATTCGTGCACGAAGATTGGCGCATTTTCTTTGGGGGGGTGGAAACCACAACCTTACCAAATGGCGAAGAATTTGAGGGCAACTATTCCCCTATGGATTTCGCAGCACCAGGTGAAGATGGATTTTTGGCCATGCAACCCATCTATGACTGCGGTGCAGTCATGTCGTCTCTTACGCGGCCTGAATCGGGCGGTAATGGATAAGGCGGCTAGGGTTGCGGGAAAACCAACCTGAACATCCCTGCACAACACCTTGGGAAAAGGGAAGATAACCGATGTCAAACTATGATGCCAAATGGGCCGCTACACAGACCGCAAAACGCGCTTGGGTTGAACACCATGGCATGTATCGAGCCGAACATGAACACGCATCGTGCGGGGTGGGGTTGGTGGTGGCCATTGATGGTGGCCCATCGCGTCGTGTGGTGCGCGCAGGCATTGATGCGCTAAAGGCCGTTTGGCACCGCGGCGCCGTGGCCGCCGACGGCAAAACCGGCGATGGTGTCGGCATTCACGTGCAAATCGCGCCGCGATTTTTTTATGACCAGGTGCGCCATACCGGCCATGAGCCCCGCACCGATGAACTTATGGCGGTGGGGCAGGTATTTTTGCCGCGTAACGATTTTGGTGCCCAGGAAACCTGTCGCACGATTGTGGAAACTGAAATCTTGCGCATGGGGTATTACATCTATGGGTGGCGGCATGTGCCGGTAAATATCGGCGTTTTGGGGGATAAGGCCAATGCCACGCGCCCCGAAATCGAACAAATCATCATATCCAGCGGCCAAAAGGGGGTGGACGAAGAAACCTTTGAACGTGAACTTTATGTAATTCGCCGCCGCATTGAAAAGGCCGCTGCCGCCGCACAGGTGGGGCAGCTTTATATATGTTCGCTATCATGCCGGTCGATTATTTACAAAGGGATGATGTTGGCCGAACAGGTCGCGGAATTTTACCCCGACCTATTGGATGAAAGATTTGAAAGCGCGTTTGCAATCTACCATCAACGGTATTCCACCAACACGTTTCCGCAATGGTGGTTGGCGCAACCGTTCCGCATGTTGGCCCATAACGGTGAAATCAACACACTAAAAGGCAACATCAACTGGATGAAAAGCCACGAAATACGGCTATCGTCCACCTATTTCGGCGATATGGCCGAAGATATTAAACCAATAATTGCTGCGGGTGCGTCAGATTCGGCCGCGCTTGACGCGGTGTTTGAAGTTTTGGTGCGCGCGGGTCGCCCCGCGCCGATGGCCAAAACCATGCTGATCCCTGAAGCATGGGGCCAAACCGCCGCCGATTTGCCGCAAGCCTGGCGCGATATGTATTCCTACTGTAATTCGGTGATGGAACCATGGGATGGGCCGGCGGCCTTGGCCATGACCGATGGGCGGTGGGTGTGTGGGGGGCTGGACCGCAACGGATTGCGCCCCATGCGCTATGCGGTGACGGGTGATGGTTTGCTGATCGCGGGGTCAGAAACGGGTATGGTGCCGATTGATGATGCAACAGTCGTGGAAAAGGGCGCGTTAGGCCCCGGGCAAATGATTGCCGTTGATATGAAAGACCAGGTGTTGTTGCACGACACCGAAATTAAAAATGCCCTGGCCGCATCGCGACCTTTTGGAGAGTGGGTCGAAAAAATCACTGATTTAGAGGCGATCACCAGCGGTGTTACCGAACACGCCGATCACACAGGTGCCGATTTGCGGCAACGCCAGATCGCGGCGGGATATTCCGTTGAGGATTTGGAACATATTCTGGCACCTATGGCCGAAACCGGTAAAGAAACCATCGCCAGCATGGGCGACGATACACCCGCAGCGGTGCTATCAAATCAATATCGCCCGTTAAGCCATTATTTCCGCCAAAACTTTAGCCAGGTCACAAACCCCCCGATTGACAGTTTGCGCGAATATCGGGTGATGAGCCTTAAGACCAGGTTCGGAAACCTCAAAAACGTGTTGGATGAGGATTCAAGCCAAACCGAAATTTTGGTTCTGGACAGTCCGGTTGTCGGCAATGCGCAATTCGATGCGATGGTGCGCCATTTCGGGGATGATGCCGTTGTCATTGATTGCACCTTTCCCGCTGGTGGCACGCGGGGCGGTTTGCAAGACGGGCTGGCCCACATTCGCACCACCGCCGAAGATGCCGTGCGGTCCGGGGCCGGGCACATTATCCTGACTGACCAGGCGCAAAACGCCGATCGTGTGGCCATGCCGATGATCTTGGCAACCTCTGCCGTGCATTCGTGGCTAACGCGGCAGGGGCTGCGCACCTTTTGTTCGTTGAACGTGCGCGCGGCGGAATGTATTGATCCGCACTATTTTGCCGTTCTTGTGGGGTGCGGCGCAACAACAGTAAATGCCTATCTGGCCCAAGACAGTATTGCCGATCGCATGGCGCGCGGCCTGATCGGTGGCACATTGACCGAGGCCGTCACGCGTTATCGACGGGCGGTTGATGCAGGTCTTTTGAAAATCCTATCGAAAATGGGTATTTCGGTGATCTCTTCCTACCGTGGGGGGTTGAATTTTGAGGCCGTGGGCCTGTCGCGTGCGATGGTCGCAGAATACTTTCCCGGGATGATTTCGCGCATTTCGGGCATCGGTATTTTAGGTTTGCAAAAACACGTCGAAGATGTGCACGCCCAGGGATGGCGCGGGGGCCGGGATGTTTTGCCCATCGGCGGTTTTCATAAGGCCCGCCGCACTGGTGAAAAACATGCGTGGGAAGCCACGACAATGCACATGCTGCAAGAGGCATGTGGCCGATCATCTTATGCGCTGTGGAAACGATATTCGGATGCGATGCGAAATAATCCGCCGATCCATCCCCGTGATTTATTGGATATTAAACCACTGGGTCGATCTATACCGATTGATGAAGTTGAGTCGATCACATCCATTCGCAAACGTTTTGTTACGCCTGGTATGTCGTTGGGGGCATTATCGCCCGAGGCACACAAGGTGTTAAGCGTTGCTATGAATCGGATTGGTGCAAAATCTGACTCTGGTGAAGGGGGCGAAGATCCGGCCCATTTTGTGGCCGAACCTAATGGTGACAACCCATCAGCCAAAATTAAACAGGTCGCCAGTGGCCGCTTTGGTGTCACAGCGGAATACCTAAACCATTGTGAAGAATTGGAAATAAAAATCGCCCAAGGCGCCAAACCGGGCGAGGGCGGGCAGCTTCCTGGAATGAAAGTGACCGATTTGATCGCACGTTTGCGCCATTCCACGCCGGGCGTCACGTTGATTTCACCGCCGCCGCATCATGATATTTATTCTATCGAAGATTTGGCGCAACTGATTTATGATTTGAAACAAATTAACCCGCGCGCCAAAGTAACCGTTAAATTGGTGGCATCGTCGGGGGTGGGCACAATCGCCGCCGGGGTGGCCAAGGCTAAGGCCGATATTATCCTAATCTCTGGCCACAACGGTGGCACGGGGGCATCGCCCGCGACCTCAATCAAATACGCCGGATTGCCTTGGGAAATGGGATTGACCGAGGCACACCAAGTGTTGGCCATGAACAATTTACGCGACCGCGTGACCCTGCGCACCGATGGGGGGCTGCGGACGGGGCGCGATATTGTCATGGCGGCCATGATGGGGGCCGAGGAATACGGCATTGGCACCGCCGCGTTAATCGCCATGGGTTGCATCATGGTGCGACAGTGCCAATCAAATACATGCCCCGTGGGGGTGTGCACGCAGGATGAAAAGCTGCGCGAAAAGTTCACCGGCACCGCCGATAAGGTTGTAAACCTTATTACATTCTATGCTCAAGAGGTGCGGGAAACCTTAGCCGCGCTTGGGGCGCGATCATTAGATGAGGTGATCGGTCGCGCGGATTTATTGACCCAAGTTAGCCGCGGGGCGGCGCATCTGGATGATTTAGATCTAAATCCCCTTCTTATCACCATAGATGGGGCGGATCGGATTGTTTATGATCGGCACAAACCCCGCAATCCTGTTCCTGATTCCCTTGATGCACAAATCGTGGTGGATGCGGCGCGTTTTTTGGAAGATGGCGAAAAAATGCAACTATCTTATGCCGCGCGGAATACGCATCGGGCCATCGGCACGCGCACATCTAGTCATATCGTGCAAAAATTTGGCATGCGCAATAATTTGCAGCCCGATCATCTGACCATAAAATTAGAAGGATCTGCCGGCCAATCGCTTGGCGCGTTTGCCGCACCAGGGTTGAAGTTAGAGGTTTCTGGCGATGCCAATGATTATGTTGGTAAGGGGCTTTCGGGCGGCACTATTGTCGTCAAACCATCAGGGGATAGCCCATTAAAAGCCGATGACAACATTATCATTGGCAATACTGTGCTTTATGGCGCGACGGATGGGTATTTGTTTGCCGCAGGCCGCGCAGGCGAACGTTTTGCCGTGCGCAATTCGGGCGCGCGCGCCGTGGTCGAAGGATGTGGTTCCAACGGTTGCGAATATATGACGGGGGGCATTGCCGTAATCTTGGGTGCGATTGGGGCGAATTTTGGTGCGGGCATGACCGGTGGCATGGCGTATATCTATGACCCGGACATGAAGGCCACCATTAACATAAACCCTGAAACGTTGGTTACATATCCCGTTTCTGTTGCCCATTGGGTGGTAGAGTTAAAGATGATGATCAATACCCATTTACGTGAAACGGGATCGCGCAAAGCCGCCGAAATTCTGCAAAATTGGGATTTTGAACGCGGCCATTTTTTGCAGGTGTGCCCCAAAGAAATGATCGACAAATTATCGCACCCCTTAACGCTCGAAGGTAATGCGATCCCGGCTGAGTAATACATTTTAGCTAAAATTAAAAGTCATCTAAAATATTTATTTTTAGATGATCTTGTGCGTGTTTTAATAATTTACTTAATTCTTTTACTTTTGCAGTTTCTGTCATATCGTGGCTAATTAAAATGTGACGCCATCGGTTATTCCATGGATTTACCATCATTTTTTCACCAACACAAAAATACTTTTTGGCCAAATCACATGCTGCATGTATATCTGAAACGCCATGCCGGTTAAGGCTGGATACGAGCATACGAAAATTAATGCGTATTATTTCCTTTGGAATTATATTATCAATCGTCTGTATAATCTCGACAACGTTGTTTGCAGTATCAGTTATGACTTCTGATTGATGTTTGAGTGCAGGGATCAATCTTTGCTGTTTAGTAAGAACGAACATCACAAATAACCTTTAGGTAGGGATTCTATGACTGGCCCAAGGATCGTTATATACAAACTATCGATTAAACGTTGTATTGGATGAACCGGATTAATTAAAGTTTTTGACATTTTAATAAAATCTATATCGTTTGGGTGATCGGTTTCTAGTGATTGTTTTAGTAACAGATCATCAAATCCTTTTAATGCCATTAGGGTTTTATCGTCCAACGCATTGCATAATGCCTGCGTCATTTCCGGGTTTGCCTTTGGCGCGACTGTGGGGCGAACGGCAGCCATTAAAATGGATTGTTGTAAGGTTGCTCGTGGTTCGGCCGTAGATATAAAATAATTCCGCATCCAGGTTACAGCATCATTGCCTAGATGATTTTTGGTGAATGCTTCAATATCCTCGGGGTTTAAGACCCCTTTCCCAGATACAATGTTTTTCTGCAGTGTGTTTATTTTGTTTTCTGGAATTTCATAATAAAACATATAACGCCAAAAGACGGCGGCACTGTGCAAAGCCAGGTGAATGGCAAATTCATTGGTATGAATAATGCGGGCGGTTTTATTCATGGGGGGTGCCGGATGGTGCGGATGTCATTGACAATCCGGTCGATTTGTTCTGCGCTTCCGTGGCTGGTCCATACGTTGCCATCATCACTGTCGATATACGTCTGGCCCAGGCGATACATTTCATCAAACGGTAGGTGCGGTTCATGTTTGTCCAGCATTTCATGCAGGATGTTGCCCGTCCGCATACTGTAAAATACGTCCAAAGGGTCCAGCACATCGTCATAGAAATTGATGTTGAACCGGTCGGCCAGCGCTAGTTCCGGCACGGACAGGTCCGCATCGCGCATGGCGTCGCACAAATCGGGATAAGATGGATCGCGCCAAGCGTAATAAACATCGGCCAGGAAACTGTTGATGGCAATGGTTTGCGCCTCGGACAATCCTGTCCGTGACCATTGCGGTTGCCGCCCGTGCAGGGCCATGGCCCCGAACCATATGACGGTTTCTAAATCTTCATTGGGGTATCCCTTCCCCCGCGCAAACCATGTGTGCAGGGCGGCAATATCATCGGGCCCGATCCAGCGCGGGGCATTGGCCCACACCAGCGTATCGAGTGTGTCAAAGGCGATCATCCACAGATCGTCTTTGGCATAATAAAACGGGCGTTCACACTGTTCGGCACAGGCGCGCACCAGCGCGCGCACCTGATGGGGCTGATCCAACCGCAGGCGCAGTTCGGGTAACAACGGTTCCGCCGCGTCAAACCCCAGAAGGGAAAAGGCCTCACCACGCATATAAGCTGAATGAATCATTGTATTGCCAGCCCCCATGCGGCCACGCCCGCCGTGCCCGCCGCGTATTCCCCGAACGGACCGTCCACCGGCACAAACACCAATGCCCCGGCGCCCACAATCAACAATGTGCCCCCCACGGCATACCCGATGCGTTGCCATGGGGTGGGGCCGGCGGGGGGGTGGTGCGCGATGTCGGGCGGCGATCCGGATACCGGTCCCAGTAATCTTCGGCTGTGGGGATGGATGCGCGCCGTGCCGCCGCCACCGCGGCGGGATCAATCACAACGGCATGGCCGCCGCCGCCGCACCCTTGGGCATTATATTCTTCAACAAGGTTTTCCAAACCACGCTTACGGCCCTGAAGTTGTTCGGTATGGGTTTCCCACGTATCTCTACCGTTGCGGATGGTGCCGGGTGGGTCCGCCGTTGGGCTTAACATGGCGGCAATCCGTTCCAGGATGCCCTTGTTCCACCCTTGCCCCGTATCGTGCCCGTCCACCAGGCGGTTAATCGCCTCGGCCAGGCACACACACGGGTGCCGCTGACAATGGCGCAGGGCGTTTCTGACCGCATTTGAATTTCGGGTGGGGCCGATGCCGCGGGCCATCGCGATGACTCAGTATAATATTAATCTTAACACTATCGATATTCGGATCATTGCACCCTGTCAATTCTATTTGATAGCCTAATTATTTGTAATAATAGTTAAAATTTAATTAAGATTGATTGGAAAAATAGCAGCCTATCGTTTGTATAAAAATGTGCTCCTCTTTATTTACCTGTATACCGGATTGTATTACAACTTAGGGATTTACAAATTCGGCCATGTGATATCCTTGGATATATAACAACGCGGTTAGATCGCCGTGGTTGATCCGATGTTGCGTCTGGGCCTGGACGATGGGTTTGGCATGAACGGCAACGCCAAGCCCCGCCTGTTCGATCATGCCCAGATCGTTTGCACCGTCGCCGATGGCCAAGACATCGTGCGCCCCGATCGAAAGGCGGTTGGTCAAATCCGCCAACGCCTCTACCTTGGCGGCGCGCCCTAGGATAGGGCGTGCCACATCCCCCATTAGAACGTTGTTTTCTATCAACAATGTGTTGGCGCGATGGTCGTCAAAACCTAGCGTTTGCGCAACCCATGCTGTAAAGGCGGTGAAGCCGCCCGATACCAGCGCGGTATATGCACCGTGCGCCTTCATCGTGGCAACCAGGGTCGCGCCCCCCGATACAGGCGTGATGCGCCGGTTCAAAACATCCGCGATAATATCGGCAGGCGCCCCTTTCAGCAGCGCCACCCGGGCGCGTAGGGCGTCTTCAAAATTAAGCGCACCATCCATGGCACGAGCGGTGATGGCCTTTACCTGGTCGCCCACCCCGGCGGTCGCGGCCAATTCATCAATGCATTCCTGACCAATCATCGTTGAATCCATATCGGCCAGCAGCAATTTTTTACGGCGATTGCCCGCCGGTTGCACCACGAAATCAATTTCTTGACCCTGTAAGGATTGCCAAACATTATCGTGATTGGGGGGGGGCGCAGGCATTGTGAATTCCGCTGCCGATTTGGGGTTAAGCCAGGTTATATTGCCCCCGCCAAACCTGTTCCGCAGGGTGCCGATCATATTGGGGTCTAGCGCCCCTGTGGGATGGGTTAGTAAAGTAGCAATGAACATTTTATAACACTATATTGATTTATCTGTTGGGGTGGGGTGGTTGTTTGAGTCCAGTTAATTGCCGTAATTCATTCAAGGCCCCGTAGATCACGCGGCTTATTCATAGCCTGTCATTTCCAAATACCCCACGCCGGTGTGGCTGCCGGAAAATTGAAACGGCCCTTCCCAATAAGGGATGCTCACATCCATCCAACTGTGCGGATTTATTGGTTCTGTCTCAACCGAAAGCCCCCGGGCAGGTAAATCCACCCGCCATCGAACAGGCACTGTGCGATCCGCAACCTGGGCAAAGGTAAGGGGCGTTAGGCGTAGCGCCCCATCGGGGTAGTGTTCGGTTACCCCGTCCGGGGTGATCCATGTGGCGGCTGTGAATGTTGCTTGATCGTGCCCACGTAGGCCGAATGCCATCAACCGTGTCCCATCATCAAAGCGCAATGAAAACCAATCCCACCCATCTTGGGTCTCTGATAAAGGTTGTGACGACCATTCGCGATCCAGCCACGCTGTGCCAGTTACCGCAACAGACCCCGAGGGGAGGGTAAGGGTGCCCTGGGCCTGATAGAACGGTTGCGAATAATAATAACTGGCCTGTCCATCGGCCGATTTAACGGAATACCCTGCGTCCCCATGAAAAATAATCGGTCCGGTGGCCGCCATCGTTAAATCATACGCAAAGGTTTGCCCCTGCGCGGTAACGTGTAGCGCGGTTAGCATGTCCGCGCCGTCCTCTGCCAACGTTGCCATGGTCCAATCGTCGATCCAGGCTTCAAATGGGGCGGGGTGCGCGCCTGCCTGCCCAATTCCGCCACGGGCCAAACGTTCGGCGCTGAAATGGCGATCTGCTGTTGTTAGACCCGTATGCCCCATCCACAGGTGCGAACTTTGCCATCCTTGCCGGGTTTCGGGGGATAAGGCGGATCGAAACAATGTCCATTGCACGCCATACTCATGGCCCATCGCGTCGCGTAAATTGGCCGTTAAATACCACCATTCGATCCGGTATTCCGGATGTGGGCCATGATCGGTGGGAAAATCGAATGCCGTGCCCCGTTGCGGTATGGCAAATCCATCTGCTGCGCTGCCTAACCCCGCAAACCCCTGCGGCACGGCGGTGGATGGCCATAGGCAAAGCGCGATGAAAACCGCCTTGGATATGTTACCGATCATGGGAAAATACTTGTAGCAATGTATGAGGTTCCATTTTGGCCAAACGTCGGGCCGGCACCAAGGCCGCAAGGATTGCAGCGATCAAGGCCAAACCGCCCAGTCGAATATATTCAACCGGGAATGCCACCATCGGCAACCGCCACCCAAACGCCGCAACATTGACCACCGCCAACAACCCCCAAGCTAGCAGAAGCCCCACCGGCAGGGCCGCCAAAAAGGTGAGCGCGGCAAACAATATCGCGCGCACCAATTCATCCCGCGCCAAGGTTGCACGCGGCACCCCCATTGCCCACACCGGTGCCAGATGATGCAAACGCATTACCGATAGGGTTAGCAAGCTGGTGAACAGTGCAAACCCTGCAACGCCCAGCGTTAGGATGTTCAACGCACCTGTAATTCGAAATGTGCGTTCAAATACCTGTAAGGAGGCGGTTTTGATCGCCGTTTGGTTGACCACCGCTTCCGGCGGTAGGTCCAATTCTGTCACAATGGCGCTGGTAAGGGATGCAATGTCGTTTGCGGCCACGCGCACCGCATAGCTTTGTAAAGTTTCATCTGGAAACAGGGTTTGAAATATCCCCAAGCCCAGTATGACCTGCCCCTTTGGATTGCCATAATCCGAATAAATGCCCGCAATCGGTAGGGTTAGGTTTGTGCGGATCGTTACCAAATCGCCCAGGTCCAGGGTATGCCGCCGCGCCATCTGTTCGTTCACAAAGATGGCCCTGTTTTCGGCCAATTCGTCCCATGCCCCAGGCAACGCACGGATCAAGGGCCAAAAATCGCGGTATGTGGCATGATCTGCGATCCCTAAAATATCGGCGGGTTGGCCAAATAGTGTCACCTCGGCCCAGATATTGGGCAACACCGCCTGCGTTCTTGGGGCAAGAAAGGCTTCAATCACCGCCGCCTCTGCTGCGTTACGCGGGGTGATATACAGCTCTGCCGCTAAACGCTGATCCAACCACCCCACAAATGTCGCACGAAACGACCCAACCATGGTCGATACCCCGATATTGGTCGCCAACGCCAACATCAGCGCCATCAACGCCAGCGATAGGCCCGGCACCTGTTGGCGTGCATCGGCCATCATCCATTCGGCCTTTGCCCCCCGCACATAACGCTGCCCCAAGGTCAGGAGCATGGTAAGGATAGACGGCAACATCAGCGCACACGCCAAAAGCAACGCGGCCAGAAAGGCAAACCCCGCCAACAATCCGTCCCCCGCCCAAAGCAAAACCATTGCCATCACGGCCAATCCAACCGCGCCAAAGGTTCGCCGTCGTCCCGCGCGGTCATTGGCCGTGGTCCATGCCTGCGGTTGGGCAATGGCCAGGATGGGTAATCGGGCAATGTGCAGGAAAATGTGTGCGGTGGCCAAACCTGCCCCTACCAATGTCATTGCCGCCCCCGCCAATGCCCAGGACCACCGAAATGTTAATCCATCCGATATATCGGCCCCATATAGATCGCGTAGGGTTCCCGCCACACCTGGCATCAAAATCCGCGCCGTGATGTGGCCAAGTGTTAGGCCCACCACAATCGCCACCGCCGATAACACCAACAACTCGAAACCAAAGGCCGCCAACAATGTGCGCAAAGGCACGCCCATCGCGCGCAAACTGCGCACCATATGGCGGCGTTGTTCAAATGCCAGGCCCACTGTACCATGCACGATGAACAATCCCACAATAAACCCAAGCAGACCAAATGCCGTTAGATTTAGGTGGAAACTATCGGTTAGGCGGCCAATGTCATGGCCCGATTGTGGCGCATTCAGCACTAGGTCAGGGATGTTTGCCATAGGGGGCAGGCCGGGGGGCTGCGTTGGGTTCACCAGTAAATAATCGGGGTTTACGCGCCCCAGTATCCTGGCGGCCGTGGCAATATCGGTGATGGCCGTGGCGGAGGGAACACCACTGGCCACGATGACAGGCGGCAAGGTGTTATTGTTCAATCCCTCGGCGGTTTCATCGTTAACCAACAAAAGACCGGGTTCTGTCAAAAACTGTGCCAGGTTGATGCCCGCATCCCTATTATTCCGCAGCCCATCGGGCAGTGATGCCACGGGTGCGGTTAATGGATCAATGCCCAGAATGCGTAATCGAACATCACCATTGTTCCATATACCAGATATTACCGGCGACACCTGATGCCCGGCGCGCCGCAGTTCAACATACGTATCTATGGGCACAGGTTGCCCTTGGGGCGCGGTCAGCCGCGCATATTGATTTTGCGTCAATGTTGCGGCGGCTTGTGCATAGGCGGCGCGTGCCTGGGCATTCATGGCTTGCACGCCGGACCAAAGGGCCGCAGCCAACGCAAGGCCAATTAGAAATGTGGCCAGTTGCCCCACCCGTCGGCGCCAATGCGATACCAAGGCTAGGAATGTGGCCCAAAACATATTATGCACCCACGGCCAGTTGCCCGTGCGACAGGTGTGCGCGTCGGTCGAATTTGGCGGCTAAGCGGTTGGAATGAGTGACCATCATCAACACTGCCTCGGTTTTTTCGACTAATTCCAAAAGCAATGCTACAACTGTATCTGCCGTTGTTTCATCCAAATTGCCGGTGGGTTCATCGGCCAAAATAAGCGGTGGTTGCGGGGCAAGGGCGCGGGCGATCGCAACGCGCTGTTGCTGCCCACCCGATAAATTTTCGGGATACCGGTCCAACATTTCGTTCAAACCCAAACGTGCAGTGATATTTTGGGTGAATTCGGCCTCAAACCGGCCCGCGAGACGTGCCTGGAATGCGATGTTTTGGGCCACTGTCAGCGACGGAATAAGATTGAACTGTTGAAAAATCAGACCAATTTTATCGCGGCGCAGACGGCCGCGCGCACCATCATTAAGACCGGCAAGATTAGTGCCATCAATGGAAATCGTGCCCGTATCAGGGTGATCCAAGGCGGCGGTCAAATGCAACAGGGTGCTTTTGCCAGATCCGCTTTCGCCCGTTAAGGCAAGGGTTGTGCCCTGCGCAACCCCAAGTGTGATACCACGCAAAACAGGCAGGGGGCCTTCGGCCGTTTTATAGGCTTTGGTCACGCCGCGTATATCCAATAAGTGGGACATCATATTATGTCACATAGGGGCGTGCGTCTATCACAAAGCCAGGGTAGCATGGCGCGTCGATGCGCGCCATGCCGAAATTGGTCTATCCGTAGCTTAGATCGGTCGCCTTCCCGCGAAAAATAATGTAAGCCAGTATCGAATATCCGGCAATGATCGGCACCACGATCAGTGCCCCGATTAGAATGATAATCAGGCTTTCAGGGGCCGCCGCGGCATCATAGATGGTCAATCTTTCGGGCACCACGTAGGGGTAAAAACTGTAAGCTAGCCCGATATAAGCCAGTGCAAACAATCCTGTGCCCACCGCAAACGGTAACCATGATCGACGGTCCGCCGCAAAGGGCATACGGCGTATCATCCGCCACAGCCATACGATCAAAACCCCCGATAAAATTGGCAGTGGGGCCAAATAAATAAGTGCCGGAAATTGCAGCCATTTGTCGAAAATGCGCTCCGACACCAAAGGTGTGGCCAATGATACCGCGCCAATGCCCAAGATCACGCCCCACAGGCTTTGCTTTGCCCATTGGATAGACTTGTGCTGCAATGCCCCGTCGGTTTTATGGATCAACCAGGTCGCGCCGATGAAACTGTATCCAACGGCCAAAAACGCAGCCGTCACAAGCGAAAACGCATATGTCGCCCAAGTTTGTTCCAACCCCATGATGTAAAGCCCCAACATGAATCCTTGGGCCAGCGCCGTCATAAGCGAACCTGCAAAAAACAGCCTGTTCCACAATAATTTGTGTTGGTCGCGTGCCTTTGCGCGGAATTCAAAGGCCACCCCGCGCAGAATAAGCCCCATCAACATGACGAAAACCGGCAAATAAAGCGTAGACAAAATCATGCCGTGCGCCAAAGGAAAGGCCACCAAAAGCAGCCCCACCGCCAAAATCAACCAGGTTTCGTTGGCATCCCAAAACGGCCCGATTGAACCGATCATGCGATTTTGTTCTGTGGAATCGGCAAGGGGGAACAAAATGCCCACCCCTAAATCGAACCCGTCCAAAACCACGTAGATTAAAATTGATAACCCCATCAATGACGCGAACGTCCAGGGCAGCCAGTCGGCAGGATTGGTAAAATCAGGTAACATTTATCTTACTCCGCGGGGGTTAGGGTGGGGGCTTGGCCTGCGCCGGATGAAGTGGTGGAATGCGGTGTGCGATCATCGCCCCTGGCCGCCTGCCGCGCGAGGTATGTGACCACGCCCATATACGCAAACAGCAACAGCACGTAGGCCGCCAAATATCCAATCAGTGTGCCACCAACCATCGGGGCGGGCACATCGGCCACCGCGGCCTCTGTGGTTAACACGCCTTGCACCAACCAAGGTTGCCGCCCGATTTCGGTTGTATACCAACCGGCCAATGTGGCGACCCAACCGGAAAAGGCCATCCCAACCAGCGCGTAAAGATGCAGTTTTGATAAACCTTCCGCGGCCAACCATGGCACTCCGCCTTGCATTTCGGCCCGGTGACGGCGCCACCACATCATCCCCACGGACGACCATGCCACCACCAACATCATCAGACCAACACCCACCATAATACGAAACGCCCAAAAAACCGGCGCCACGGGGGGGTGCAAAATGTCACCCTCTTCTGTGACAAAATCATTCAGACCGGGCACAACACCATCCGCATGGTGCGTTAGGATGATTGAGGCAAGATTGGGAATGGCGATTTCGGCCCGGTTTTCGCGGGCCTCTTCATTTGGGATAGCAAACAAAAGCAAGGGCACATTTGTTCCCGTTTCCCAGTTGCCTTCCATCGCGGCAACCTTTTCAGGCTGATATTCAAACGTGTTCAGGCCATGGCGGTCACCCAACACTATTTGAATAGGGATTAAAATCGCCGCAAGTGATATGCCGAATGTCAACGCTTTGCGAACGTCTTGCGCACGATCCGCCAACAGCCAACGGAATGCGGACACACCCGCAACCAAAAATGCCACTGTCAGACCACTTGCAACCAACATATGCGCCAGGCGGTGGGGCATAGAGGGGTTAAAGATGATGGCCATCCAATCCGTGGCAAAGGCCACCCCATCGACCATTTCAAACCCCTGTGGTGTGTGCATCCAAGAATTTAGCACGATGATCCAAAACGCCGACACTGTGGTGCCAAATGCCACAAGACCCGTGGCCAACATATGCAACCAATTTGGCACCCGTGAATATCCAAACAGCATGATGCCTACGAACACGGCCTCTAAGAAAAAGGCGGTCAACACTTCATACGCCAACAACGGGCCTGCGATGTTGCCCACTGTTTCCATGAAACCGGGCCAATTTGTGCCAAATTGGAATGACATTGTGATGCCTGACACAACCCCCATCGCAAAGGATAGGGCAAAAATTTTCACCCAAAACCGATAGGCCGCCATCCATGTATCATCGCCCGTTTGGGAAAATCGGATACGGAAAAACAACAAAACCCATCCCAAAGCGATGGTGATTGTGGGAAACAGGATGTGAAAGGAAACGTTCGCCGCAAATTGGATGCGGCTTAGCAGTAGTGTATCAAGGTGTTCCATCGGGGTCGTCCTTTGTCCATGATAGTTTCGTTAGGGTCGTTTCAACAAAGTTGGCAGCGCGGTTTTTGTCTGATCCAGGCGCCGTGCAATACGCCCGCCTAGGGTAATCAGTTTTACCAGCCGTTCGGTTTCCAGTTTTTCCATTTCATCGTAAAAGTTGGTCATAACTTCGATAAGTTCCCGCAGCTCGGCAATGCGGGCCTCGGCATAATCGTCGCCGCCAGGGCCGCGCATTTCAAGTTCGCGCAATCTGGTCAACGTGGGGTCGATTTCGCGTTTTTTGCGTTCTGCGATCAAAACGCGCATGATTTCCCACAAATCTTCCGGTGTGGTGAAATAATCCCGACGATCCCCCGGAAAATGCCTAAGTTGCACCAAGTTCCATGACTGTAATTCTTTTAGTCCCATTGAAGTGTTGGACCGGCTAATCGATAGCTTTTCGGTGATTTGATCAGCGTTCAGCGGGTTTTTTGATAGAAAAAGCAGAGCATAAATTTGCCCTACAGTGCGGTTAATGCCCCATCGGCTGCCCATTTCACCGAAATGGAGGATAAAATCCTGATGTAACGGTAAAAATGTCATGGGTTATATTCCCCTTATCTGATGCTCTGTCAGACTTTTCAGAAATTTCTGAAATTATTCATACAGCAGTATGCAGGCAAAGAAAACCTGATGCGACAATTTTTCCACAATAATGGGGATACTAAACAAAAACGCCGCAACGGGGCGGCGTTTTTATTTAGTATTTTCCGAAGCTTACCATCGGAATTTGGGGGATAAGTTGCACGCCATTAACCCATCACAAACGATGCGACAGACCTGTGTCTTAAAACCCAAGACCTTCGTATTTTTTCTTGAATTTTGATACGCGCCCACCTGTATCTAACAAATGAGTGCCGCCTCCGGTCCATGCCGGATGCACAGAGGGGTCAATATCCAGGGCCAGTTGCGCCCCATCTTCCCCCCAGGTGGATCGCATCTGTACCGTGTCGCCGTTGGTCATTTTGACCTCAATCACATGATAATCGGGATGAATGTTGCGTTTCATGCCAAAATCCCCCTATGCGCCCGCTTGATCGTTCGCGCGCGGTTTGTAATTAGTATCTTCCGCAATCCGTGCGGATTTTCCACGGCGCGATCGCAGATAGTATAATTTTGCACGGCGCACTTTGCCGCGGCGCACAACCTCGATAGAGGCGATATTGGTCGAATATAGTGGAAACACACGTTCCACACCTTCGCCAAAGGAAATTTTACGCACAGTAAATGATCCGGCAATTCCTTCACCATTGCGGCGGCTGATGCAAACACCTTCGTAGTTTTGCACCCGAGTGCGGGATCCTTCGGTTACTTTATATCCCACGCGGATCGTGTCGCCGGCTTTGAAATCGGGGATGTCTTTGCCCAAGGCGGTGATTTGTTCGGCCTCTAATTCCGCGATCATATCCATGGCGCCGGTCTCCTTTGTTTTATGTCGTGCGGGTTGTCGGCCGCGTGATTGAGGATCGTTGCGTTTATGCGCCGCACCTTAAATATATGCACGGTAAGGGGCAGGGGCCGCGAAACATCAAAATCAGTTATGCAACCGCAAGACCATCGCCGTATAGAGGCAGTTATGCCAGGGATCAACCCTTTTAAGGTTTTTGTGTGTTGAATTTTTCCACACGAACAGGTGGCCATAAATCGGGACGGCGGGTTTGAGTGATATGTTCCGCCTGCGCCCTGCGCCATTCGGCAATTTCGCCATGGTGGCCCGATAATAAAACATCGGGGATTTTCCGGCCCCGCCATTCCGCCGGCTTGGTATAGTGTGGGTGTTCCAGCAGCCCGCCCGAAAAACTTTCCTCGCACACGGATTCTGCATTTCCCAATACACCAGGGATAAGACGCACCACCGTGTCGATCATGGCCTGCGCTGCGATTTCACCGCCTGTCAAAACAAAATCGCCTAACGATATTTCTTCTAGCGCGAAATGATCAATGACGCGTTGGTCGATACCTTCAAATCGCCCGCACAGTAATGTCATACCTTTGGCTTGGGCAAACCGCATTGCATGAGCCTGTGTAAAGGGGGCGCCGCGGGGGCTTAGATAAAGGCGCGGCCATTGGGTAGGATCCGATGGCACATTGGCCAATGCCGCGTCCAATGCCCGGCCCACGACATCAGCGCGCAACACCAATCCCGCACCCCCACCGGCGGGCGTATCATCCACCTGTCGATGACGGCCTATCCCAAACGTGCGCAGATCAATCAGATCCAGCGCCCATATCCCCCGTGCCATGGATTTGCCGGTTAAAGAGGCGCCAAGCACGCCTGGAAACACCTCTGGAAACAAAGTAAGCACTTGTGCACACCA
>CALFSY010000165.1 GCA_937916365.1 uncultured Jannaschia sp.
ACACACACCCCAACCCTGCCTCGCATGTTTAAGCGGGTGTGCGTAGCAGGGCGTCTATCGCCGTGCGGGGGGGCATTGCGGCGGCGGCCCCTGATTTGGTAACGGCCAAGGCGCCCGCCGCCATGGCAAACCGCAATGCGGCGTCCAAATCACGCCCTTCGGCCAGGGCGGTGGCAAAGGCGCCGTTAAAGGCATCACCCGCCCCCGTTGTATCTATGGCAGGGCCTGCGGAAAATGGGGGAATGATGCGGCTGCCTTGGTGATCATGGATCAACGCGCCCTTTTCCCCCAAGGTTACAATCACGGCCCGTTTCACCCCACGCGCCAACAACATTTTTGCCGCCACCGTGGCCTCGGATGCCGAGCCCACGGGGTGACCGGTCAGCAGCGTGGCCTCTGTCTCATTCGGGGTGAGGTAATCACACAACGCCAAAATTCGGTCGGGGATTGCCGCCGCGGGTGCAGGGTTTAGCACAGTGGCGGCCCCTGCCTTTGCCCCTAGATGCAAAAAGGTTTCCGCCGCATCTATGGATTGTTCTAACTGTGTGACGATCACCTTGGCCTGGCCGATCGTGGCCGCATGGGATTGCACATCGGCGGGCGTTAACGCCCCTGCTGCCCCGGGGGTGATGACAATCGCATTTTCGCCCGACCGATCGTCGATAAAAATACCCGCCGCCCCCGTGGGGCGTGCAGCGTCGCGCAGAACCAAAGGCGCCACCCCGGCCTCGGCCCATGTTTGATCGGCGATAGCGGCAAACCCGTCCTGGCCAATGCGGGTGATAAACCCAACCGCACCACCCGCCCGGGCGGCGGCCACGGCCTGGTTCGACCCCTTTCCCCCAGGCCCAAGGGTGAACCCTGTGCCGATGCGTGTTTCGCCCGCCTTTGGCATTTGATCGCAGCGAAAGGCCGCATCGACCACAAAAACCCCCAAGATGACGACATCGTGGCGCATTTTATCTTTGCCTTTCGATATGTTGGTTTTGGTGTGCGGGTTTATTGTAAATCAGCGAACGCGCGCTGTAACCGCGCAACCGCGTCTTCGATCATGAAGCGAGGCATGGCCAAGTTAAAGCGGTTAAAGGTTTCACCCCCTACGCCAAAGGCCGATCCACGGGATACACCGATTTGCGCATCATCACGAATGCGGGCGGTTATCTCAGCCTCGTCCATACCGGTTCCGGCAAAATCCACCCAGGCCAGATATGTTGCCTCAAGCGGCATGGACCAAACCCCAGGGATGGCATTAACGCCCGCATCAAATACGGCGCGATTGCCCTTTAGATAAGCGATTTGCGCGTCCACCCATTCGGCGCCCGCCGGGGTATAGGCCGCCGTCGTCGCGGCAATACCTATGCTAGAAGGATGATAATCCGTCATGGTCAAACGCCGATGATACGCCGCCCGCAACGTATCGTCGGGAATAATCGCAAAACCGGTGCGAAACCCAGGCAGGTTAAAGGTTTTCGACGCCGCCGTTAAGGTGATTGTTCGGGGGCGCACGTCCGGGGCGGCCACATCCATCGGCACGTGTTTAGTGCCCGGGCCGGGATAAACCAGATCGGCGTGCACCTCATCAGCAACCAAAAGCAGATTGCGCCGCTGGCAAAATTCGGCAACCGCGCGCAGTTCGTCCGCCGTCCATACACGCCCCGATGGATTTTGCGGTGAACAAAACAACATAACCTTTACGTTATCGTTGATCATTTGGTCGGCCACGTCGAAATCCAACATATAACGGCCCTGTTCCAACCGCATCGGTATTTCGACCGGCCGCCGTTCGGCACGGCGGGTCTTAAGGCTGAATTCATGGTAGACGGGCGTAAAAAAACATACACCGTCGCCCGGGGCCGTCCAGGTATCAAACACCATTGCTATGGCTTGGCCTAAACCTTGGGTGGGCACAATCCATTCCGATGCGACACGCCAATCGTGGCGCGTTTCCATCCACCATTGGATGGCGGCACGAAATCCAGGATCGTCATAACCATACCCAAAGGCGCCATGTTGAACCTGGGCGCGCAACATCTCGATCACAGGGGGGGCGGTGGCAAAATCGGAATCGGCCACCCACATGGGCAACCCTTCGGCAGGGTCGACACCTGTTGCGGCCTGCATCTGGCCCCACTTGGTGCAATCGGTGTGTTGCCGCCCGATGTCTTGGTCGAAACTCATGGCGTTTTCCCTTATCCGTTTTATTGATACTGCGTTTAAGTGTGATGCACGCTAGCGGGTTGACCAAAATGCGCAAGGGCGGCGTTGGGCCACCTGTTGCACGCGATCGTGCCTTGGCCTATGTCAACGGCGATGAAACGCACCATTCTTATTCACCCTGACCCACACCTAAAAAAAATCGCACCGCCGGTTGACGATGTCTCCGATGATTTGCGCCGTTTGGCCGATGATATGTTGGAAACAATGTATCATGCCCCCGGTATCGGGTTGGCGGCGCCGCAGGTGGGGGAAAATACGCGCCTAATTGTGCTAGATTGCGAAAAAGAAGAAAATGCACCACCGCGCCCGATTGCCATGTTCAACCCTGAAATTTTGGCGGCGTCTGACGAATTGGCCACCTATAATGAGGGGTGCCTTTCCATTCCGGACATTTATGCCGATGTTGATCGTCCGGCCCAAGTGACAGTGCGTTGGATCGACCGAAACGGACAGGAACAGCAAGAGGATTTCAAAGGTCTGTGGGCCACATGCGTGCAACATGAAATCGATCATTTGAACGGTAAGTTATTTATCGATTACCTTACCCCTTTGAAGCGGCAGATGATCACGCGCAAGATGGTCAAACTAAAGCGCGACCGCGACCGCGAAACGGCATGAGTGCGGCGATAAATCCGGCCCATGCGTCTTGCCGCGCATCGTATCATGCCATGCCAAGGGATGATTGATGCGCCTTATTTTTATGGGCACACCGGATTTTTCGGTCCCCGCTCTTAATGCATTGGTTGCCGCGGGCCATGACATTGCGGCGGTGTATTGCCAACCACCCCGCCCCGCCGGGCGCGGAAAACACCCCCGCCAAAGCCCCGTTGAAACACGGGCACGCGATTTCTCTTTGCCTGTTCAGCATCCACACAGCATGAAAGACCCCACCGCGCAGGCCGAATTTGCCGCCTTTGGTGCAGAGGCGGCGGTGGTCGTCGCCTATGGATTGATCCTACCGCCATCGGTGTTGGCCGCGCCCGTGCGGGGATGTTTGAACATCCACGCCAGCCTGTTGCCCAGGTGGCGCGGGGCGGCCCCGATCCAGCGGGCAATCATGGCAGGTGATACCGAAACCGGCGTGTGCATTATGCAAATGGCCCAGGGGCTTGATACCGGCCCTGTGTTAATGCGCCGTGCGATCGCCATTCAGGCGCAGGATACCGCCGGCGATCTGCATGACCGGCTTCGCATTTTAGGCGCTGATATGATTGTGGACACGCTGAACCGGATTGACACCTTGCCGTCCATTCCCCAATCAACGACGGGGGTCACCTATGCCCATAAAATCGACAAGGCCGAGGCACGGGTGGATTGGACCAAACCCGCCGCTGAGGTCGACCGCCAAATCCGCGGTTTATCCCCATCCCCCGGGGCGTGGACACGGATTGGGGGGAAACGGGTAAAGTTTTTGCGTAGCCGTGTAAAAGATCATGATCGGCAGGGCACACCAGGCCAGGTTTTGGCGGGATTGCACATTGCATGTGGCACGGGCATCGTTGAGATCCTGGCCCTACAGCCAGAGGGAAAGGCCGCGATGCCCGCTGCCGCTTATCTGCACGGCACACCGGTGGCTGCGGGGGTGGTTTTAGACAGCGGCGATATGTAAATGGCAGGAACGTAAAGGACGCGGTCACGCCTTTGCACCTTTTTTCCCGCCGCCCAATAACGGGGCCGCAGCATCATCGAGCGGCCAGCGGGCGCGCGCAGCCAAGGTCATGTCATCCCTCTGCCCCGCCTCAAACGCGCATAAACCGGCAAACGCGATCATCGCGGCATTATCGGTGCATAATGCCAAAGGCGGGGCCACAAACGGCACATTGCCCGCAACGGATTGTAAACGTGCGCGCAATGTTTGATTGGCGCCAACCCCGCCTGCCACCGCAAAGGCCGTTATGCCCGGAACCATAGCCAGGGCACGGGCGGATTTTTCAACCAAAACATCGGCCACGGCGGCCTGAAACGCGGCACACAAATCCGCACGATCCTGTTGCGTTAACCCACCTTTTGCAGCGATCACATCATTGCGGGTGCGCAATACGGCGGTTTTTAGGCCGGAAAAGCTCATGTCGCACCCTATGCGATCCAAAAGCGGGCGCGGCAAATCAAATCGTGCGGCATCCCCGCTATGCGCGGCCTGTTCAACGGATGGGCCGCCGGGCTGTGATAGGCCTAACATACGGGCAACTTTATCAAACGCTTCGCCCGGGGCGTCGTCAATGGTGCCGCCCAAACGGCGAAAGGTTTGCGCGTCTTCGACATGCAGAAATTGGCAATGCCCCCCCGATACCAACAGCATGAGATAGGGAAACCGCACCCCATCGGTTAACACCGGGGTCAACGCATGACCAGCCAGATGATTAACACCAACCAAAGGTTTGCCAAGGCCCAGGGCCAACCCCTTTGCCATCATCACCCCGGCCAAGACACCCCCCATCAAACCCGGCCCCGCCGTTACCGCGATGACATCAATATCGGCGTATGTATGGGCCGCCTTGGCCAATGCCCGTTCAATGGCAAGGTCAAGTTTTTCGCAATGGGCGCGGGCGGCGATTTCGGGAACCACACCGCCAAAGGTTGCGTGCAAATCGGTTTGATCCCAAACCACCGACGATACCACATCGGCGCGCCCCGCCCCGCCCCGCAAAACGGCCGCGGCGGTGTCATCGCAGCTCGACTCTAACCCCAAAACGGTAATTGCGCGCGCCATAAAGCCCCGTTGTTAAGCCCTGTTGTCACAGACAGGGGCGTCGCATACCATCCGATTTGATGCCTGACAACGCAAAGCCTTTGATCCTGCTAACACGTCCGCAAAACGCATCCGAACGATTCGGCGCAATGTGCCGCACTGCATTCGGGGATGCGGCTGATGTTGTTATTGCGCCGCTGATGGCCATCATTCCAATGCCCGCCGATTTGAACCTGATGGATGCAAACGGCCTTATATTTACATCAGCGGCGGCGGTTGAGGTATATGCGCGTATCACAACCCGGCGCGATTTACGGGCGTGGTGCGTGGGGGATCATACGGCGGACAGGGCACGCGCCATCGGTTTGACCACGCAAACAGCGGGCGGCACAGCACAAGATTTGTTAGACCTGATTTTGGCAGAACACCCCCACGGGCGCTTGGTTCATTTGCATGGGCGGCATGTGCGGGTTGATATTGCGGGGCGGTTGCGGGCCGCAGGCCACCGCGCCGAAGGTGTTGCAATCTATGACCAATGCGCAATACCCCCCGATCGCACATTTCACACCACGTTGCAGACAAACAGGCGCATCCTTGCGCCCCTTTTTTCACCGCGCAGCGCACAAATATTTGTCAGGGCCGTGACATCCCCGCCTAAAAACACCTTGCACACCATTGCATTCAGTTCGGCGGTGGCCGCGCATCTGCCCGCTTCTTGGCAACACCGTACCGTCATCGCCCACGCCCCCAACGCCCGCGCGATGATTGAAAAGATGCAGGGGCTGATCACACGCCAAGGATGAATCATACCCCTTTACGTGCCGCCGATAAGGCCAGCGGCAGCGCCGCTTCAAACGCATCCAACGCAAGGTCCGGCCCACAGGACACCCGAATCGTCCGGTTAAGCGGCGCAACGGACGGCATACGCACGAAAACCCCTTGATCCAATAGGGCGTTAAGAACAGCGGTGGCAAACGCCCCATCACCGCCACAATCAATGGCAACAAAATTTGCCGCCGATGGCAACGGCGTTAAATCATGCGTCTGCGCAATGGCGGTGATGCGGTCACGCGCAGCGGCAATGCGGGATACTGTGCAGGTAAGATAGGTTTGATCGTCTAACGCGGCCAATGCGCCCGCCTGCGCGATGCGACCCACCCCGAAATGATTGCGGATTTTGTTAAATGCAGCGGCAAATCCCGCCTCGGCCAGGGCATAGCCCACGCGCAAACCTGCCAAGCCATAAGCCTTGGAAAACGTGCGAAATCGGATCACACGCGGATGATTTGGATCAAACGGCGGGATTGTGCCGGACGGGGCAGTATCGGCATAGGCCTCGTCCAACGCCAAAACTGTGCCTTTGGGCAAATGATCCACCATCCGGCGCACGGTGACGGCGGAGTGCCAACTGCCCATTGGGTTGTCGGGATTGGCAAAATAAATCAATTTCGCCCCCACCCGCCGCGCCGTCGCCATCAACGCTTCGGGATCTTCGTGGTCGTTGGTGTAGGGCACCTTGTGCAAGATGCCGCCGTATCCGGCCACGTGGTAGGTAAATGTTGGATACGCGCCGTCGGATGTGACGACCGCATCCCCCGGGGCCACAAGCAAGCGCACCAAATACCCTAAAAGACCATCTATCCCTTCGCCCACAACGACATTTTCGGGGGCGCACCCATGGTGGCGGGCCAACGCATGGCGCAGATCGTGCGCCTCTGGGTCGCCATACATCCACGTTTCACCGGCGGCCTGGGCCATGGTGGCAATGGCATTCGGGGATGGGCCAAAACCGCTTTCGTTTGCGCCTAGGCGGGCCTGAAACCCCGCGCCGCGCGCCCGTTCCTGGGCCTCTGGCCCAACAAAGGGGATTTTTGCAGGCAGGTTTTGCACCAATTCGGTGTAGTATGGATTGGTCATGACACCTCCAGCGATAGGATGACAACGCCCAAATTGCGCGATGTTTGGGCAAACTTAAGGCAACGGCAACATGATCGTAAATCCGTTTTCCCACACAAAACCATGCCGATATTTGCCATCACGCCCTAAAAGAGCGCTTTTGATACCTGTGGTTGTATCTGCGATCCACAAAAAACCTGGGCGCCCCGTCAAAGGCGCCCAGGCTTGCCGCATGTTTAGGAGGTTGACGGATCAACCAATCAATGCGTTGTCATCGCGTTTGATCGCCACAATGGACGACCGCGGCAAACTGTCGTCCCCATCGGGGAAAGGCGCGCTGGGGTGTTGAATGCCCACAAACATTGTGCGGCGATCCGATGACCAGGTTAACCCCGTGACCTCAGATCCATTTGGGCCGGTCATAAAGCGGCGGATTTCCCCCGTGATGGGATCACCGGCCAACATCTGGTTGTTGCCCATGCCCGCAAAATCGCCTTCGTTGTCATCATCACCATCGGTTTGGATCCAAATCAAACCTGTGGTGTCAATCTGCATCCCATCGGGAGAGTTGAACAAATTTCCGGCATTGATGTTTGCGCTACCGGCATAGGGGCCGTCCGTATGCACCGCGGGGTTGCCCGCCATCACATATAGATCCCAATCAAAGGTGGTGGCCGAATGGTCATCATTATGGGGGCGCCACCGCACGATTTGGCCGTAACGATTGGTTTCGCGCGGGTTAACGGCATTGATCGTCATCGGGTCCCCCCCGGCGTTGGTGCGCACGCTGCCGTCGTCGTTCAATGCGCCGCGGCGGCTGTTGTTGGTTAGGCAGCAATACGCCTCGACCGCGACGGGGTTCACGGCGATCCATTCGGGGCGGTCCATGGTGGTGGCCCCAACCGCAGACCCCGCCATGCGCGTAAAGATGG
>CALFSY010000166.1 GCA_937916365.1 uncultured Jannaschia sp.
GCCGTTGGTGCCGGATTGGGTGTTATTGCCACCATGGGATTAAGTGGTGATGCGCTTATGATGATCTTTGGGGGATTGGGTGTTAGTATTGGAATATATTTGGCATTTGGGCGCCCGGAATGGCGTTTGGGGGATACAATGCCAACGGGGATTGGGCGGGCAATCACGGCCCCTGTTATCGGGTTTTTATCGGTGCTCATGGGCATCGGCGGCGGTAGTTTCGGCGTACCGTTGATGACACTTTACGGTGTGCCGATTCACCGGGCCGTGGCAACAGCCGCCGGTTTTGGTGTTATCATTGCGGTGCCTTCGGTTATGGGGTTTTTGTTGGCTACGAACACAGGGCCGAACCGGCCGCCTTTCATGATTGGGGATGTGAATGTCGTGGCCTTTGCCACTGTGGTGGCCATGACCTTTATTACCACACCTTTGGGGGTTAAATTGGCCCATAGGATGCAACCCAAACCCCTGCGCCGCATTTTTGCAGTATTTATTATTTTGGTGGCGTTTAACATGCTACGGCAGGCGTTCGTCGCCTAAACCGCATACAGGTGCCGCCTTAACGGAGTGGGGCGGCGACGGACGGCACCATCCCACCACGATGATATAACACTATTTAAGCATTCGCAGCGCCGCCGCCCCCGATCCCACATAAAATAACCATCGGATCATATCACCCGCCCAATCCTGCATTTGCGGTGTAGGTAGATCGGCCACATTCCAGCTAAATCCGAGAATACTGTCTAAAATTACCGCAGTCCACCACAGGGCCAAAGGGGCAATGAATAGGGCGGCAAACGCCCAAAACCATGGAAATGATAATTTTGTGCGATTGAAGTCTGCCATTACGCGCACCTCATCCACCGCCGCGCGGGCCAAGGCAGCGGTTGTTTGCGCCCGTAGGCGTTCAGCATCGTTGTGCAATTCGGCACGCCGTTCCAGGTGCCTAATCGCTTTATCGGCAATACCGCCAAGCCCCAGTTTGAGAAGGAATGCAATAAACGTGTGCATTTTAACCTCTTATGAATTAGTAAAAGCGAACAGGATCAACTGTGAACGCGCGTAGGATTAAATTGCCACCGATGCTGGCTAAAGCGATGCCTGCACGCGTTGCAGAAACAAATTCGGTGTCATAACCCGCCGCTGCCAAATGTTCTAACACCGGGGCCATTTCATTGGCCAACGCCACCATGCCTGTGCAAATGTTGAACCAATAGGTTTTTGATCGCCACCAAGGTTTAGGCATGTGTCACCTCCGCCAATTTTGCGTGATAGGCGGCGGCACGCCACGCGTTGTGCACGGCGCGTTGGGTCAATATCACCACCGCGACCGCAGACAAAATAACCACAATAACCACCACCCAATCGGTTAAGTTCAATAAACTCGATGCCGGGCCACCCATGGCAACCCCACCCGCGCCAACGGATTGGGCGGCGCGAGTTTTGTTGGCCCGATCCGCAAGTGTGGCCAGGGCAGACACAGAACGTGTATGCATGGCCACCGCCGCCGCTTCGGTATCGGCCAAACGGCGGCCCCACCCGCGCCCGAATGTTGCCCACGTGCGCAGTGCCCGCAAAAAACGTAACCGCACGGCACATGCCCGTTCGATCACCTGCACACCGTCGGGCGCATCTTGGGCCGCGCGCAACGTGACCGGCCCAATTATCCCATCAACCGGGACGCCTAGCGCCTGTTGCAACCAACCGATACCGCGATACGGCCCTGAATTCACGCCCGCATCAAACGCGACCAGATCCATCCCATCGGGTAGGTCGTTACCCTGAACCTTAGCCCAATATGATTTACGGTAAATTTCACCCGCTTCTTCTAGGGTGAGGATGCGCACATCGTGCTTTGTGGCTTGCTGCCCGCGATGGGCGCTTAATGTTCCGATAGTGATGCCCATATTGGTTGCGCCGCCTGGGTCGTCGGGGTGATCTATATACCCGCCTTCCCATTTCAAAACGTGGGCTAAGCAAACATCGAAATTTGTTGCCGTCATACGAATACCTCCATCCGAAACGCGCGCAGGGCGCGGGCGGGGAAGTATGACGCAAAAAGGTGGACATCAGGTGAACGCACAACAAATTTCGCGCGCAATAGAATGCGATAATTACATAGAATGCAGTTATCTATTTGAAATTATTTTCAAAAATTAAATGAAACAATCACCACGCAATGCGGGATCAACAAATAGCACGGCAATCACATGATCGCCGTGCTATTTGTTATAAGTATCGTTTTTTGAAAAACGAATGCGAATAGACCTTAAAAACGGAACCCTACGCGCAGCCCTACGGCCAAGACCTCGTTATCGTCGAAGTTTACACCGCCTGGAACAAGCGCATTATTGATGTTTTGATCCCCGGGTATACCATAGGTGATACCGCCACTGATGGTGAACGTTTCTTGTTCATAGCGTAACGCAACGGTTAAGGCATCCAATCCCGTGGTGGGGGAAAGGGGTGTGTCGCTGGGCACTGTGCCATCCGTGCGATGCGTATAAGAGACCGAGCCAGACCAGTTTTCATTAAACCGCCGCCCTACGCCCAGCGTATATGTCGTGGTGTCGGATGTATATTGTAGATACTGCCCTGCCCCTGGGGTGGCCAATGTGAACCCATCCCAAAACGCATGGCGAATAGACCCAAATACCAATGTATCCTGGGCAATGCCGCTTTGAAACTCTAAGTTTACACTTTCAGGAAATTCTAAATCAAAGGTTGTTTGCGTGGTTGCGCCCCCGGGCCCTAGTGGTGCGGGCGCTGGGGTTTCTGTGGCATCAAACGTCACTTCAACTGGGGAATTATAAGTCAACGCTACCCGCAACGCAATGTCGGGGATTTCATACGCCGCGCCGATCACATACCCTATCCCAGTATCACTATCCCCGCTGAGCCTGTGGAAATTAGGGGCACCTCCACCAACATTTGTAAAAATCGTTCCCTCTGCCTGCATTGCGCGCACACCTGCGTGAATGCTGATGCGTTCATCAATCCGATACCTAGCCATAACGGTTAACGAATCGGTATCCACATCTGCAAATCCACCAAAAAACACAGACGCCGTTGGATAAGCGGTATTTCCACCAAATGGCGTATCATAGGTTACCGCAAACGACCACGTGTCATCCAACTGATAAAGATATCCGAACCCGGGCAACGTGTAATCGCCAAGCGGGTTACCAACGCCTGGGGTACTGTTGGTGCTGGCCTCGGGTTGCACTCGTCCATATGATAACTCGGCATAGTTACCGGTGGGGCCAACCTCTTCAAATAAAATACGCATGGATTGATCGGTGCGGCTTATGTCAGCATAAGCAATTTGCGCAATCATTGTTGACCCCATTAAG
>CALFSY010000167.1 GCA_937916365.1 uncultured Jannaschia sp.
CTTTTTGTGTCTCAAACAATTTCAAATTCGCGTCGTTGGCACGCAAGGCTTTTTTCTGAGGTAACAGAAAATTGCGGGCATAGCCGTCTTTCACGGCGACGACATCGCCCATTTGGCCCAATTTGGCGACACGTTCCAAGAGGATTACATGCATCTGATTTCCCCTTTATTTAACGGCGTAAGGTAGCAAGGCCAAAAACCGTGCACGTTTAATGGCTTGGGCAAGTTTACGTTGATTTTTTGCGCCCACAGCGGTGATGCGCGACGGCACGATTTTGCCGCGTTCGGATACATAGCGTTGTAAAAGACGAATGTCTTTGTAATCAATCTGGGGGGCGTTTTTCCCGTCAAACGGGTCTGTTTTGCGGCGGCGGAAAAATGGTTTGGTGGCCATGATGCTATCCTTTGTGTGTTAAGGGCGTTCGCGGCGGCTGTCTCGGTCATCGCGTTTTTGCATTTGAACCGAGGGGCCTTCCTGATGGGCGTATACTTTGATGGTAAGAACACGCATCACATCGTCGTGAATGTGCATCAAACGTTCCATTTCCCGCACAGCATCAGACGGGGCATTGGTGCGGATAAAGGCGTAGTGGCCCTTGCGATTTTTATTGATTTTATAGGCCATTGTTTTGACACCCCAATATTCGGTATCAATAACATTGCCCCCATTTTCAGTTAGAATAGCGCCGAAATGGTCAATCAACCCTTCGGCCTGCGCGTTCGATAAATCTTGACGCGCAATCATGACATGCTCGTATAGTGGCATGGTCACCCCAATTTTTTATGGGCGTCTTTCAAAGACAGGGCATTTTCTTCGCCGCCCTGGTCACGAGGAAGCACGCCAATGAATGTTTTAGCGAAGACCTAAGCTGTTTATCCTTTTATCATGCCTACACGCAAGGATGAATTATATCTGTGAATATCTTTTATGTGTTTGCGTGATGAGATGCCTGTTCACGATACACAGACATGAGGTTTTATTATCTATTAAATCGTTTTGTGACCCGCCATTGGATTAGAGTTGTGGTCTGGCGCACAAACCCTGTGGACGCATGTGCCCTTGTTATATGCAGCAAAGATGCTTTTGTGGCTATGTGTTGCGTAATCCGAAACCTCACCACCCTTAGTATGGAGTACTACAATGTCACGTTTCCTTACAGTTGCTGCTGCGTTCGCTTTTGCGGGTGTGGCTATGCCAGCCGCTGCCGATCCTGAACTTTACGAACTTGACCCAAGCCATAGTCAGGTCATGTTTTCGTATAATCATCTGGGCCTTTCGACGACCTTTGGCATGTTTTCGGGATTTGAGGGCGGCATTATGTTTGATGTCGATGCCCCGGAAAATTCATCGGTGTCGGTATCAATCCCCACCCAGGCCATGTTTACCGGATGGGAAGCACGCGATGTGCACCTGCAAAGTGGTGATTTCCTAAACACAATGGATGACAGTATTGTCACGTTTGAATCAACTGGCATCGAAATAACCGGTGAAGAGACCGCGTTGATAACGGGTGATCTAACCGTCAATGGTGCCACCGCCGAGGTTGTTTTAGACACGACCCTAAACATGAATGGCCCACACCCGGCACCGCAAATGAATGGTGCCCTAACCGCGGGCTTTACGGCCACAACCACGGTTCTGCGGTCTGATTTTGGGGCAGGGGCCTTTGCCCCCTTCGTCAGCGATGAATTGGATTTAACCATTTCGATTGAAGCCATACGCGCAGACGATATGCCAGGCTAAAAATCATGTCATAGGGCGGGGGTGTGCAATGCCTGTCACACAATCCTGCCCTATAATCGCTTATGTGCAGTAGCATGTGGATAACTTGTGGATAACATTGTGCCGGTTTGAGGTATGGTTTCTGCCATCTTTTTCGTCTATCTATGCCCTTAATCTATCCATAAGGCGAAAATGGCGCATATCATCAATACATTGGCAGAGGTATCAGACGCCTACGATACCCTTTTCTGCGATCTTTGGGGGTGTGTGCATGATGGGGTGCACGCCTTTCCCGATGCTGTGGCCGCGTTGCAGCAGTTTAAAGCCAAAGGCGGTACCGTGTTATTGCTCACCAATGCCCCCCGCCCATGGGCCGAGGTGGCGCAACAGCTTGATCGGCTGAATGTTCCAAGAATGTGTTGGGATGTTATTGCAACATCCGGTGACAGTGCGCGCGCGGCGATGTTTCGGGGCGCGGTGGGGCGGCGTGTTTGGCATGTGGGTGAACCGCGCGATGCGCCATTTTTTGATCCCATGGCGTTGGTGTATGATGACGCGGTGCAAATTAGGAGGGTCGATTTAGATCAGGCCGACGGTATCGTTTGCACGGGGCCGTTTGATCCATATGCTGACCCATCCCAAATGCGGCCACAATTTATGTTGGCCAAAGCCAGGGGGCTTAAGCTGTTATGTGCCAATCCCGATATTGTTGTGGATCGTGGGGATCGGCGGGAATGGTGCGCGGGGGCCTTGGCCGCGCTTTACACCGATATGGGGGGTGAAAGCCTGTATTTTGGTAAGCCCCATCCGCCCATTTACGATCTGGCACGCGGAAGATTACGCCAAATTAATAAACCAACCGAAAATGATCGGATTTTGGTCGTCGGGGATGGAATGCGCACCGACGTGTTAGGCGGACTCGGGGAAGGGTTCGATACACTGTTTGTTACCGGTGGTCTGGCCCGGGCAGAAACGCACACACAACAACAACCCGATGCAGACCGCCTCGCACGCTTGTTCACGCAAGAAGAATTAGATCCCACCTATGCCATCGGAATGTTGCGTTAGTGTTAGGTAGTGTAATTTATTTCTTAAATAATGAATATAATTCAGAATTTTATCTGTTTGTTAGTAACATGTGAATAAAAATTAAATTGCAAAATGTAAAAGGCAAAATGTAAAAGGCAAAATGTGCTATTACACATAAATTTCTATCAGGCATCCCGCTAACACCTTTTCTTAACCACATTTTTTATAGCGACGTTTTTATGTATCGTTTTGGTGGGCGCCCTTGTCGTGCCGGTCTTAACACCCTACCACCTTTTCATGCGATTGATGTTTTTGGGCGATGTGATGGGCCGGGCCGGACGGCAGGCCATCCTTGATACGCTGCCGCGGCTACGTGCGGAATGGCGGCTTGATTTTGTGACAGTCAATGCCGAGAATGCCACCGGAGGGGCAGGCGTGTCGCCGACACACGCGGCGGCATTGTTTGATGCCGGTGTTGATTGCATCACGTTGGGGGATCATGCGTTCGATCAACGCGATATGTTGCGGTTTATCGACATCGAACCGCGTATCGTGCGCCCATTAAATTATGCCAAGGCTGCCCCTGGTGTGGGCGCGCGGGTTTTCACCATCGGTCGCGGTGCGCAGATTTTGGTGGCGCAAGTGCTGGGTCAGGTTTTTATGAAACGCCCGTTCGAAGATCCGTTTTCAACCATTGATGGTGTTTTGAACCGCTATCCCCTGGGGGGGCAGGTCGCCGCCATATTGATCGATGTCCATGCCGAGGCAACATCGGAAAAGATGGCCATGGGGCATTTTTGCGATGGGCGGGCAAGCCTGGTGGTGGGCACCCATACCCATGTGCCAACGGCTGATACAATGATTTTACCCCGCGGCACGGCCTATCATACCGATGCCGGTATGTGTGGCGATTATCATTCGGTGATCGGGATGGAGACGCGCGAGCCGTTACATCGGTTTATCACTGGTATGCCCAATGGCCGGTTCACGCCGGCCACAGGTGCGGCAACCTTGTGCGGTATTTTTGTGGAAACAGATGACAAAACGGGCAAGGCCGTCTTTGCCACCCCTGTCCGGATGGGGGGGATATTGGGGCCAACAGGCGACGCGCCGCAAATCCCCCAAAACCCTAATGTGTAAAATTATAATGTGACGCCTTATGCGTTTTCGTGCGCGCGGGCCGCTGCCCGTTTACGCAGGGTGGCCTCACGCAGGGCAATGAAACTTACCGCACTGATGATAAG
>CALFSY010000168.1 GCA_937916365.1 uncultured Jannaschia sp.
TGGAACACCCACGCTACGATGTGTGGGTTTTGAACTGTGGCACGGGTTGATCGTTTGTTTCCGTAACGACTTGCGGCGTCTTTTCATAAAAGGTATCACAGGCAAAAAAATTTGCCTGTGAACGAACCGCCACGTATAGCCGTTCGTGATAGTCAGATCGTGTTATTTCAACAGCGCCCAGGGTTTTAAGGTGCTCAGTGATAAATTGGGTATCAAACAGTTGAAAACCACCTGTGCGCAGGCGCGCGACCAAATGTGCCAACGCAATTTTGGATCCATCTGTGCGGCGTGAAAACATGCTTTCGCCGAAAAAGGCCGCCCCTAACGTGATGCCAAATACGCCGCCTATCAAATCGCCGTCCATCCGCACCTCGACTGAATGGGCATGGCCTAAGGTGTGCAACCTTGTGTAAGCAGTAAAAATGTCATCATTGATCCATGTTTCCGGGCGGGTGGCACAGGCGCGCATGGTGCCGCCAAAATCGCGGTTGACCGCAATTTCATAATCCCCCCGGCGTAAACGGCGGCGCAAACTGCGTGAAATGTGGAACCCATCCAAGGGCATAATTCCACGCCACTGTGGATCGACCCAAAAAATATCTGTTACATCCGCGCCATCAGCCATGGGGAAAATCCCCATGGCATAGGCCCGAAGCATCCGTTCGGGGGTTAGCATACGGCGGGAACGGGCGGTAGATTCGTCATGTTCCATACACGTCATATACGGCAACATTGCGTGCACGTCGTGGGCAAAGTGGCATCGACGTATTTATGCAGTAGCCCAGTGCGGGCACTAACCCACAAACGGTGATTTACCATAGAAAGCGCAAAGGCTTAACCAAGGTTTGCCGAATGAGTTGCCAACCAATGTTCCAACCAATGGATTGTGTAGTCACCGCTTTGCACCTCGGCCGTGTTTAACAGCGCGTCAAATAGTGGGATGGTTGTATCAATCCCATCGACAATCAATTCACCCAACGCGCGGCGCAGACGGGCCAAGGCCTGGGTCCGATCATTTCCGTGCACGATCAACTTTGCGATCAGACTGTCATAATGGGGCGGCACTTGGTATCCATCGTAAAGCGCGCTATCCATGCGCACACCCAACCCACCGGGGGCATGATATTGCGTGATCTGGCCGGGGGATGCGGTAAAAAGTGGGGGTTTTTCGGCGTTAATGCGCACCTCGATCGCATGGCCCGTGATCTTTAACATTGTTTGATCGAACGACATTGGTTCGCCCGCAGCAACGCGGATTTGTTCGCGCACCAAATCAACGCCAAAAATCGCCTCGGTCACGGGATGTTCGACCTGTAGGCGCGTATTCATTTCGATGAAATAAAATTCCCCCCCTTCGTAAAGAAATTCGATTGTGCCGGCGCCCTCATACCCCAACTGTGCCACCGCACGCGCGCATATATCCCCAATTTGCGCGCGGATTGCGGCGTCTATGGTGGGGCCTGGGGCCTCTTCAAACACTTTTTGATGACGGCGTTGTAACGAACAATCCCGTTCGCCCAGGTGAACGGCGCGACCCCGTCCGTCGCCGAACACCTGCACCTCAATATGGCGGGGTTGGCCCAGGTATTTTTCCAGATACACGTCATCGTTGCCAAAGGCGGCTTTTGCCTCGGCCCGGGCGGTGCGAAATGCCGTTTCCAAGTCTTGCGCATCACGGGCCAGTTTCATGCCGCGCCCGCCGCCGCCCGCCGTGGCCTTAACCATCAACGGGAACCCTGTGGTTGCGGCCACCGCGCGCGCGCTATCCAAATCGGGCACGGCGCCGTCCGATCCGGGCACGCACGGCACGCCCAGTCCACGCATTGTATCTTTTGCGGTGATTTTATCCCCCATCAAGCGGATGTGTTCCGCCGAAGGGCCGATAAATTTGAACCCGTGATCTTCGACGATTTGCACGAACGTGGCATTTTCGCTTAAAAAACCATATCCGGGATGGATCGCCTCGGCCCCTGTGATTTCGCAGGCTGAAATGATTGCAGGCATCGAAAGATAACTTTGCGTGGCGGCGGGAGGGCCAATGCAAATGGCCTCATCCGCCATGCGCACGTGCATTGCATCGCTATCGGCCGTGGAATGCACGGCTACTGTTTCCACCCCCATTTCGCGGGCAGCGCGGATAACCCGCAACGCAATTTCGCCCCGGTTGGCAACCAGGATTTTTTTGAACATATCCTTTGCCTTTTATTCCAAAATGATAAGGGGCGCACCAAATTCCACCGGGGCCCCATTTTCGACCAAGATGCGTTTGACCACACCTGCGCGGGGGGCGGGGATTTGGTTCATCGTTTTCATGGCTTCGATAATCAACAGTGTCTGCCCCTCGGACACATGATCGCCAATGGCCACAAAGGCCGCCGCGCCGGGTTCAGGTTGTAGGTAAATTGTGCCGACCATGGGTGATGTTATGGCGCCTGAGGCTTGCGCGGGATCATCAGCCGGTTCATTGGTCACCGATGTGGGGGCGGGTGGTTCCACCGATTGGGGGGCAATGGTCGAATGCACAACCGGCATGGGCATGGTGGAAATTTCCGCCGCCACATGGCGCGATACTTTCACCACCAGCGCATCGTCTTTGCCATATTCGCGCCGCACCTCTAAATTCGCAAGGTCATGTTGGCGCAACAGATCGGCCAACGCCTGAATAAAGGCCACGTCATCTTGGCGGGTTTCATGTTTCATTTTATCCTCACCTTCCGAATACGATTATATCGCGGTGATCGCCAATGTGACTTGGCCGGTTTGGTTTAACAGGTGGCGTATACCGCATTTGTCGCATTCTATACCACCCACGCAACGGGGAAAAGCACAGCGCACGCGCACAACACCGCGACGAACACCAAAACCACATATCCGAAAGATGATTGTTCATCCACATTCGCCCGGGCGCGATACACTTATTTCGGGGTGACAAAGGGCCGTTTGTCCGCCACCATATGCCAAAGTCGCGCCCAGCGTATAGAAAAAGGAACTACCCCATGGCCTTGGATCGCCCCACTCTGGCCCCAAACGATTTAAGTGCATTTTGGATGCCGTTTACCGCGAACCGCCAGTTCAAAAAAGCACCGCGCATGTTGGTATCGGCCGATAGGATGCATTACAAAACCGCCGACGGGCGCGATATTTTGGACGGCACGGCGGGGTTGTGGTGTTGTAACGCCGGGCATAACCGCCCCAAAATCGTCAAAGCGATTCAGGACCAAGCCGCCGAATTGGATTATGCACCCGCGTTTCAGATGGGCCATCCGAAGGCGTTCGAGCTGGCCAACCGCCTACGCGATATGGCCCCTGAACCATTTGAACACGTGTTTTTTACCAATTCGGGATCGGAAAGTGTTGAAACCGCGCTGAAAATCGCCATCGCGCATCAACGCGCCATTGGCCAAGGCACGCGAACCCGCCTAATCGGGCGCGAACGGGGATATCATGGGGTGAACTTCGGCGGCATTTCCGTGGGCGGCATTGTCAATAATCGCAAAGTCTTTGGATCATTGTTGACGGGGGTGGATCATCTGCCCCACACCCATCTGCCTGACCAAAATGCTTTTAGCCATGGGCAACCCGAACATGGTGTGCACCTGGCCGATGATCTGGAACGCATCGTAGCCCTGCATGGGGCCGAAACCATCGCAGCCTGCATTGTCGAACCCGTGGCCGGATCCACCGGCGTGTTGTTACCCCCAAAAGGATATTTGCAACGCTTGCGCGAGATCTGCACAAAACACGGAATTTTATTGATCTTTGATGAGGTGATTACCGGTTTTGGCCGATTAGGCGCAAACTTTGCGGCGGATTATTTCGGCGTGATGCCCGACATCATTACATGCGCCAAGGGATTGACGAACGGCACAATTCCCATGGGTGCGGTTTTAGTTACCAAAGATATTTATGATGCGTTTATGCAAGGGCCAGAGCATGTGATCGAACTGTTCCACGGCTATACCTATTCCGGCACGCCCATTGCCTGTGCCACCGGCATTGCCACGCTAGACCTTTACCGCGAAGAAGGGTTGTTTGAACGCGCCGCAGATTTGGCGTCGTATTGGGCCGATGCGTTGCATTCCTTACGCGGGTTGCCCCATGTGATTGACATCCGCAACATGGGCCTGGTGGGCGCGATTGAGTTGGAACCGATCGCAGATGCCCCCACCAAACGCGCCTTTGCCGCGTTTATAGAAGCGTTTGAAAAGGGTGTTTTAATCCGCACCACGGGCGATATTATCGCACTATCCCCACCCTTGATCGTGCAAAAGGAACACATCGACCAAATCGTCGATACCCTGCGCGATATTTTGCAAAGTGGTTAGGAGTTATGGGTTTAAAAATAAGAGGTTTTTTCGCATGAACCGCCTATATTATGGTGACTGCTTAACAATAATGCAGGATATGCCGATGAATAGCGTCGATTTGGTATATTTGGATCCGCCATTTAATTCTAATCGTGAATACGCTGCGATTTACAAAGATGAAACAGGCCAACCTTTACCGGATCAGATTGAGGCATTTAACGATCTTTGGGTGTTGGACGAGGACCGTGAGCGCGCTATTCGCAACATGCCGATTGTAATGCGGGATGCAGGAATCGAGGATGATGTGGCCGAATTTTGGCGCATTTGGATGAATGCACTTCGTAAAACACAACCGCGACTTTTGGCGTATTTATCCTATATGACAGAGCGCCTTTTACCATTACGGCGTATTTTGAAACCTACGGGATCAATTTATTTACACTGTGACCCAACAGCAAGTCATTATATCAAAGCGATGATGGATGCAGTATTTGGACATAAAAATTTTGGAAATGAAATTATTTGGCATTATAAAAGATGGCCGGCTGGATACAAAAATTTTCAACGGATGCACGATGTCATATTACGTTATCGTCGCAGTGATTCATCGGTATTTAATGTTCAATATCAGCCGTATAGTGAGAAAACTACACATAGAAAAATAAGTGTAGATGGTAAAACAGACCTTTCTGCCACAAGAGATAGTCAAAAAGGTACGAAAATGGATGATGTATGGGACATTCCATACTTACATTCACAATCTAAAGAACGCCTTGGCTATGCCACGCAAAAACCTGTTGCATTGTTGGAACGTATTATAAGGGCAAGTTCAAATCACGGAGATATTGTATTTGATCCGTTTTGTGGGTGTGCCACTACGATAGAGGCTGCGCATCTTCTAGGGCGTCAATGGATTGGTATCGACATCGCCATTCACGCCATCAAACGTGTTGCTAAGGTGCGTTTGGAAGATAGGCTTGGCCTGAAAGAAGGGCATGACTTCACCATCGAAGGAGTGCCTCATACGCTTGAAGGAGCACAGGATTTATGGATACGCGATAAACATCATTTTCAAAAATGGGCGATTGAAGCGATTGATGGGTTCGTCACTACGCGTAAAACAGGGGATGGTGGTATCGACGGGCGGTTATATTTTAGTCTACCAAACATACGTGATCTGCAAAGTATGGTGTTAGAAGTCAAAGGCGGTAAAAACATAAATGTAAATATTGTGCGCGATTTGCGTGGTGTCCTGGAACGCGATGATGCACTTATGGCAGGATTGATTATAATGAATAATCTAGGCCCGCGTAAGACGGCTAATTTTAAGCAGGAAATGGCCACGGCAGGTGATTTGGAAGTAAATGGAGTGTGGTATCCCAGAATGCAGATGTTAACTGTGCGAGAGATATTAGAAGGTAAAAGATTTATAACACCGTCAGTCGCACGGGGCAAATCGCAATCACAACCCACTTTGCCCCTCGGATGATATAACTATAGTAATGTTTAATGCCTGTTTTGGTAATTTTACCTTGATTAGCATCATGCGCATTGTGGCAAAACGATGAACACACGTCCCACGGAAAATATGACCATCGACGGCGCGCGATTGTGGCAATCGTTGATGGATGTGGCCAAAGTCGGCCCTGGTGTGGCGGGCGGTAATAATCGCCAGGCCCTGACCGATGCAGATGGACAGGCGCGCGCGGTGTTTCAAACCTGGTGTGTAGATGCAGGCATGACCATGGGCGTTGACACGATGGGCAATATGTTTGCCCGCCGCGAAGGCACCGATCCCGATGCGTTGCCTGTTTACGTGGGATCGCACCTTGATACACAACCCACGGGCGGCAAATACGATGGTGTGTTGGGTGTGTTGGCGGGGTTAGAGATTGTGCGCACGCTTAACGATTTTGGTATCCAAACCAAACGCCCCATTGTGGTTGTTAACTGGACAAACGAAGAGGGCGCGCGCTTTGCCCCCGCCATGTTGGGGTCGGGCGTGTTTGCGGGCAAATATACCCAAGATTGGGCCTACGATCGGATGGATACCACCGGCAAACGATTTGGCGACGAACTGGCGCGCATTCAATGGCAGGGCGATGAACCCGTAGGCGCCCGCCGGATGCACGCCTTTTTTGAGCTTCATATCGAACAAGGTCCGATCTTAGAGGCCGCAGGCAAAGACATCGGCATTGTCACCCATGGGCAAGGGGTGCAATGGATCGAATGCACCCTCACCGGCAATGAAAGCCATGCCGGCACCACCCCAATGAACATGCGCCACGATGCCGCCCGTGGGTTGGCGCGGATGATCGACCTGGTCCATGACATAGCGATGCCCCATCACCCCCATGCGGTGGGCACCATCGGGCATATCGAAATACATCCGAATTCGCGCAATATCATTCCGGGTCAGGCTGTTTTCACCGTTGATATGCGTAGCCACGTGCGCGATACGCTAAATGATATGGTTGCACAATTTATGGCCCATGCGCCACACATCTGCGAAAACATCGGCGTGCAATTTACGGCCAAAACTATTGCCCAATTCGACCCACCCGAATTTGACACAGGATGCACGCATGTTTTGCGTCAAGTATCTGATCGGCTTGGGTATTCTCATATGGATATTGTTTCTGGTGCGGGGCATGATGCGTGTTGGATCAATGATGTGGCCCCAACCGCGATGGTGATGTGCCCCTGTGTTGATGGGCTAAGCCACAACGAAGCCGAAGAAATTCATCCTGCATGGGCGACAGCCGCCGCAAATGTGGTATTGCATGCCGTTGTGGAAACTGCGGAGATCGTTACATGAAACTGATATACACCTTAATCGCTGTGCTGACACTGCTTGGCGCGTGTGTCCCTTACACCCCCTCTACGCCTGAAGGCGAAACTGTTTCTTTACCACCCGAGGTTTTGGCCGTTTTGGCGCCTGGACAGGCCATTGATACCGCGCGCATTGAATCAGACGGTTGTTATTGGGTCGAACATCGTGGGCCGGTGGAAACAACCTATATCCCGTTAAAAACCCGCGACGATCGGTTGGTTTGCACCCGTACAGTGCAATCATAACGCCGCGCATGGCCGGATCAGAACATAAATAATCTTTTGGAAATTATGGCTAAATTTCAAATGTCTTTTGGATATTAGAACGATGCGGTTGCACCTGGGCGCCCCTGCCTAATTTGGTGGGGGTAAACCAAACTTCATTGATGGATCCAATGACCACGCCTTGCCCTGTATACCCTGCCTTACGTCTGAAGCCGCGGGCTGATGCGCGCCGTATTCGATTGGGCCATCCCTGGGCCTGGGCCGATGATCTGGTGCTTGATCGGCGCGCCCGTGCACTGCCACCTGGGGCACTGGTTGTTTTAGAGGATGCCGCGCGCGCACCCATCGGTTTGGGTGTGGCCACCGTGAATGCACGCATCGGATGGCGCATGTTGGATAGTGATACAACAGCACAGATTGATCAAACCTGGATCAATCAGCGCGTCGATGCTGCCCTGGCCCATCGTGCGCGGATTTATAACGCCCCATATTATCGCCTTGTCCATGCGGAAGGTGACGCGCTGCCTGGGGTGATCGTTGATAGGTTCGGCGATGTGTGCGTGATTCAACCCAACGCGCTATGGGTTGAGGCGCGGATTAACATGGTGTGTGCCGCGCTAACCCGCGCGACGGGGTGCCAAACGATTATCAAAAACGGCATGGCACGGGCGCGCGCGGCCGAAGGTTTGCCCCAAGACATGGGAACCCTAACCGGGGTGGCCCCTGACGAACCGATTGCCGTGCCGATGAACGGGGCCATTTATATGGCTGATCTTATGCGGGGGCAAAAAACCGGTCTTTTTTACGATCAGCGTCCAAATCATGCCTTTGCGGCGCAGATCGCACACGGGGCGCGGGTTTTAGATGTGTTTTGCCATGTTGGCGGGTTTGGTTTGGCCTGCCTTGCGAAAGGCGCAGCATCGGTTACGGCCATTGACGCGTCTGCCCCGGCACTAGATCTGGCCAAAGCCGGGGCGCAGGCGATGGGGGTTGAGGCGCAGTTGACCGTGCGCCAAGGCGATGCGTTTGTGGAAATGGAAACGCTGACCCAAAGTGATGCGCGTTTTGACCTTATTATCGCCGATCCACCCGCCTTTGCACCATCAAAATCCGCGCTGCAACAGGGGCTGCGCGCCTATGAACGAGTTGCACGGCTTGCTGCGGGGTTGGTGGACCCAGGCGGTATCGTGATGTTGTGTTCATGTTCCCATGCGGCGGATTTGGATAAATTTCGCGCCGCGTGTTTGCGCGGGATCGGGCGTGCGGGGCGCACGGCGCGGGTGATCCACACAGGTTTTGCAGGGCCGGATCATCCATTGCATCCGGCGTTAACAGAAACAGGATATCTGAAGGCGTTGGCATTTCGGTTGATGCCATGAAAGCGGTGCTTGACACGTGCGTGTTATATCCGCCTGTGACACGGGCGGTATTGATCGGCGCGGCCGAGGTCGGCATTTTAACACCCCTATGGTCTGACAGGATATTGGCGGAATGGGTCCACACCGCCGCACGGCACCATGGAGATGCGGGCGCGGTTTCGGCCCAGGGCGACATCACACTTTTGAACGCGCGATTTCCATCGGCGCTTATCCCGCAGGATGCGGCGTTGCAGGCGGCGCTGTGGCTGCCAGATCGCAACGATATTCATGTGCTTGCCACCGCCATCACGGGGCAAAGCGATACCATTATTACCCTAAATCTAAAGGATTTTCCAAAACGCACGTTGGCGCCCCATGGTGTTTCTGCGATACATCCCGACGTGGTTTTAACGCGGTTTTTGGCGCACCATCCCAATAGTATCATAGGCATTTTAGAGCGGCTTTATCACAATATCACGGGCGGTTTCATTAAGGTGGGTTTAGAAACCCCGCCGCCTCTGCGCACCTTACTGAAACGGGCGCACCTGCCGCGTTTTGGTAAAGCAGTTTCAAAAATGTTGCCAACAGCGGACGATTAAATCAGGCCGCCCATATTAGACCACCAAGGGTGAAGGTATGCGTGCGCTACGGTTTGCAACATCACACTCATACCCCATCAAGTTGTTGCCGCAATCATTTACGCACGGGCAGGGTGTGTCGTGGTCCACCGCGCTTCAAGCGTTTCTATGGCTTTGATCCGTTCGGCAGTGGCGGGATGGCTCATAAACCACGCGGGCAGGCCGCCGCCCACGCCGCTAAGGGCATCCAATTTTTTGAACAACGATTTTTGGGGGGCGGTGCCGATGCCTGATTTGGTTAACAACGCCGCCGCATAAGCGTCAGCGGCGTATTCATCCCCCCGGCTGATCCGTGCCACCAAAAGCGACGTAACCAGGTTTGCAATCCATGCTCCAAATCCGGGCACGATGCGCCCAAGCAAGGTTGCCAAGGCCACACGAATGGCGTTTTGGCCCGAAAAATCAATCATCCGCCGCCGCGTATGGCCCAACGCCACATGCCCCAATTCGTGGGCAATCACGCTGGCGATTTCATCGGCGGTCACATCCCCAAGGCGATGTTTTGCATAAAATCCCCGGGTTAGGAAAATGCGCCCATCGGGTGCGGCCAACCCGTTTACCACATCGACATCATACAAATAAACGCGAATTTCAGGCACGCCCAAGGCCGCGGCCATCCGATCGGTCAACACTTTGATGTGCGGATCAAGCAATTCGGTTGATCGTGCATCTAATTCACGCCGCGTGCGCCAGACGGAAAAGCGATATATGACAAAACCATAAACCGCCGCCAAAAGTATCGGGGTAAGTTTAAGCATAACTTTGATATGGGATTGCCCGGCCCGGGGGCAAGCCCCCGCCATTTACACAACAAACCGGTCTGCACCACCAAAACCCCTAGATTTTCATACGTTCGCATGGCAAAGGCACATTTATCTATATCCTAGATCCAATCGGAGGCTGTTATGCTGCGCGCTATTCCCCTGTTGATTTTGCCCATCGCGGCATATTTCATCCTAGATATAATCGTCTTTCCCGGCGAAATTGGCGCGAACGGACAGGCTCAACCCAACAGCACAGGCATGGCCATGTCCCATGTTTTGCTTCAATTTACCCTAATTTCAGAACGCGCCGTGACATTGACTGTCAAAGACGCCCTGATCCTGGGCGGATTGGCGTTTTTGTTTTTAGAGATGATGAAAGCCACCCATGGCGGCACGCGCACCATCTTAGATCATTTTTTATCCATGCTGGTGTTTGTCGGCAGTCTTTTGGCATTTTTATTGTTGGAAAGTGCGGGCACGGCCACATTTCTTATCCTCACGGCGATGACATTTTTGGATGTGATTGCGGGGTTTTCGATCACCATCCGATCCGTCCAACGGGATATTTCGGTATCTTAACCCTATAAAGTGGTTTGGTTTTTGAAATAAAAATCCGCGCTTATTCCATCACCGGTATGGTGAACTGGTCGCCCTCTTTCGGTCCGCCGGGCCAGCGGGCGGTCACAGTTTTGGTGCGGGTGTAAAACCGAAATGCGTCTGGCCCGTGTTGGTTTAGATCGCCAAACACCGATTTTTTCCACCCGCCAAAGGTGTGATAGGCCAAAGGCACGGGGATTGGCACATTTATTCCCACCATGCCTACATTGACCCGATGCGCAAAATCCCGCGCGGTATCACCGTCGCGCGTGAAAATGGCGGTGCCATTGCCGTAATCGTGATCCATGGCCAGGCGCAGCGCGTCCTCATACGTTTGGGCGCGCACAGTGGATAGGACAGGCCCAAAAATTTCGGCGCGGTAAATTTCCATATCCGTTGTGACCCGATCAAACAAATGCGGTCCTACGAAAAACCCGTGTTCATAGCCTTGCAATGAAAAATTGCGCCCATCGACCACCAACTCCGCGCCTGCGTTGATACCCGATTGCACCAATCGCAGGATATTTTCACGCGCCGCCGCGGTTATGACAGGCCCGTAATCCACATCGTTGCCCGCCGTATAAGGGCCGATTTTCAACGCCTCGATTTTGGGCACCAGTTTTTCGATCAACCGATCCGCCGTTTCATCACCCACGGGAACGGCCACGGAAATTGCCATGCACCGTTCGCCCGCCGCCCCATAACCGGCCCCCACCAACGCATCGGCGGCCTGGTCAAGATCGGCATCGGGTGTGATAATCATATGATTTTTTGCGCCGCCAAAACATTGCACCCGTTTGCCCGCCGCCGCACCCCGCGCATAGATATACTGTGCGATGGAGGTAGACCCAACAAACCCCACCGCCGCGATTGTAGGGTTGTCGAGGATAGCATCCACAACCTGTTTATCGCCATTGATGACTTGCAAAACCCCATCGGGCAAACCGGCCTCTTGCAACAATTTGGCCAGCATCAGCGGCACCGATGGATCACGTTCCGATGGTTTAAGGATAAAGGCATTGCCGCACACCAATGCAGGCACCATTTTCCACATCGGGATCATCGCGGGAAAATTAAACGGCGTAATGCCCGCCGCCACACCCAAAGGTTGGCGCATCGAATACATATCAATGCCTGGGCCTGCGGCATCGGTGAATTCCCCCTTCAAATGGTGCGGCGCCCCGATGCAAAATTCGGCAACCTCTAGCCCACGCTGAATATCCCCTTTCGCATCGGGCAGTGTTTTGCCGTGTTCGCGGCTTAATGCCTCGGCCAATTTGTCCATATCGCGCTGCAACAGGTGCACAAATTCCATCATCACGCGCGCGCGTCGTTGGGGGTTTGTGGCCGCCCACGCGGGTTGTGCCGCGGCGGCGTGGATCACGGCATCGTCAAGTTCGGTTTTTGAGGCAAGCGCCACCTTGGCCTGCACCTCGCCTATGGCGGGGTTCCACACATCGGCAAACCGGCCCGATGTGCCCGCCATGTTTGTGCCGTT
>CALFSY010000169.1 GCA_937916365.1 uncultured Jannaschia sp.
GCCTTAAACCAAACCCAAACCACCAAGTCCGAATACGCCACTTCAAATGGAAACAGCTACACGTCTACCTATGACCCATATGGCGGCACGACTTTCGTATAGGGGCAACAGCAATGGACCATCCCTTTCACTTTGGGGCCGTTAAGGTTCCCGCTGCTGTGCGCAAGGCCATGTGGGCGGCGCACGACGCACTTACCGAAAAGCAAGCCCATGTTGCCCGTTTGGAGACGGGAAAGCAGGATTTAGAGGCCCAAATTGCAACGGAACGCCAAACCCTTGAGGGGGCAAAACAAGCCTACGTTGCGTCGTTTGCAGACGCCGCTAAAGATGCTGATACTTTGCCCGCTAAGGCAAATGAATTAAAAACCCACATCGCCACAATGAGCGCAACGATCGCAGGGTATGAAAACACCCTGTCCGATTTTGGCGAGGCGATCCGGTTGGAAAAAAACAAAATGTATCCGTTGCGACAGGCATTTTTGAGAGCGCGCCACGCGGTTGTGAAAGAAATTCTAAACCAAGTGCCAACGAACCGGACACCAGGGGGGAAATTGAATGGGCTTCTTGAGTTCATAGATGGTGGCGGCCAGATTGATCTGGGCAACGCTATAATGATGTTTGTCGCGGCCAATGACGACATAACTACCGAAGTGGGTCAATATCCCACAGGCGATTTGAAAAATCCCACGATGTTTTTTAACTTTTTGAGCATGTTTTTCGCAGCCCCCACCAAAGACGATATCGCGGTATTTCGGACGCGGTTTGACGCTTTGATCTGGGGTAATCGTAAACCGCCCGCGCGGATCAAGTTGCCCGAAAAACAACGGCCCGAAAACGACCCGCAAGCTGTCGAAAGATATTTGATGTGAAGGCTGCGATGGGTTCCGAAATACACACCATCAAATCCCACGATACACGCAATTCGATCCAATAGAATGCACTGGGGTCCCCACCACATCCCGCTGTTTGATGTAAGGCGACCCCGTGCCCATAACACGCGCCCTGGTTTTATGCTTTCTTTAGCCAAGGCGCGTGTAGGTGCGCCTCCCGCGCGCCGATCCGGCCCATGTTGGGGATTTGGGGCATGGGCCGGATCATTCCTTAGGCCGCCACCGCCCCACCACACGGCGCGCTGCGCCCGCCTGCCTACCCACCCCATTAAGACCCCCGTTAAAAACCCATTGCGCGCCACCGCCCCAAACATGCCCCGCCAAACATGCCTCAACGCGCCACACAGCGGCCCCAGAACGGGCCTCTTGGCATTTCAGCACCCACCCCCGCCCAAAACAAAAAACACCGCCACAAAGCCCCACACCGCGCCCCTACGTGCGGCACACATTATTTTTCAGTATATCCCCTTGACTTTTGCACCTGATATTGCCACCCTACGTCTATCCGCAGGGTATCCCCCATGCGGTAGCACGGCACAAAACGCCGTGTCGGGCTTAGCACCCCGCCATAACACAAGGCGCTCGAAACCGCGCCATTCCTGTGCGGTTTTTTATTGTCCTGGCCACCATGCGCCAGGCCTTATGGGTTCGGGCGAATGGGGCCGCGCAAGCGGGTCACTTCCTTGTGGGTGATAGTGCTAACTCCGTTCGTCCGGCCCGCCAGTTTAGCACTTTGGCGTGTCGGGTTTCAGTAAACCGCAAGGAGACACGCCATGTGTAAGCATCAAACCATCACCGCCGCCCCCGCGACCGCCGTCGCGGCACCGCCCCCCTTGGCCAGTATCGGGGCGATATTCCAGGCCTGGGTCCAGGCTAGCCTTACCCTGGGCGATCACAACGCGCCCCCAACAGCCCGCAACCGCGCAAAAGACCGCATGACAACGCTTTGGGATGACGCCTTGGATATGCCGGTGAGCAATGTTCAGGATATGGCCGCGCTTTACATTATGGCAAACCGCACCCCCGCGATTGATCCCGATGCAATGATGGAAACCGCCCATTGTCTGGTTCATACCGCCTGCCACGAGGCGGAAATGGTGCGGCTCTATAATGCTTGGACAACACTTTATGACGGATACGACACGCTTAAAGAAACAGATCAAGACCCCGATAAAACATTGGATATTATGCACGCCCAATCCTCTGATATTGAACATCAAATCGCCGCTATTGCGGCCACAACGCCGCGCATGTTGGCCATAAAGGTCGACGTGTTTCGCAATCACGTCGAACACACAACCGGTGCCCGCAGCCTGGCCGCCGATCTGGCCACCTGGACCGGCATAGAAACCCGCCCCGCCTAACCCCCAATAGCCCGCGCCCGAAAGCGTGGGCCAACCGCCACCCGCCTACAAAGGACAACACCATGCCCCATACCCTCACCGCACAAGGCATTATCGCACACAATCTACCGGTGATCCCATACTTGATGTCGTGCTATGATACGCTTGACGATCCTGAGTTTGCGCCCGAACATGGGGAATTGTTACACCACCGCTCGGCCCTTGAACTGGTGCGCGATCAGCTTTCAGACGCCCAATGCCTTGAACTCGAACAGATCGACAAACATTGGCGCGACAATGCCGCTCTGTTCAATCATGCGTTCAAACCACAACACGCCTGCCTTGACCGCACAACAGCCCTGGCCGGATATATCACAGACCCCACCGGCCGGCCGCCCACACTGCCCACCAACCATTGGTGGTGGCACCCAATCGACAAAACGGAAAACACAAAATAGACCAATGCAAATCGGCGGCAAAATCTTGAATATGCGAAAAATCGCAAACTCATAAAAAATGAAACAAAACGTGCTCCAAAATGAAAAATAATTTGTCCCCGCCCACCGCGATCATCCCGCTCCATATGCAGGCCGTCGGCCATGGTGAAGTATTCGGGGTCTTCAGCCCAAACGGCGCCTGCCGTTAATGCGACCGCTGCGATTGATGACATGATGGATTTCATGGCACAGTTCCTTTTTAATGGTGTGTTTTTGATAAACACCACCATAGGCTATGCCCCGAACGCCATGGATCAATGGATTACACCCATGGAAGGGGGTTCAAAAAATTTTGATCTATGCGGCTAAGAACCCGTAAATTTCGTTTGATTGTGTTTCTAACATCTTGCGCATCTTGGCAAAGGCGGCGGATTCCAACTGTCGCACACGTTCTTTTGATAACCCCAATTCGTGGCCCAAACTCTCTAATGTGCGGGGGGCTTCGCGCAATTTGCGTTCCCGAACGATAAATCTTTCTCGAGCGTTTAATGCGCCCATCGCCGCCACCAACCAATCGCGCAGTTGGGCGGTATCATGCGCCTTTTGCACGATGTCGGCGGCTTGCTGGCCATCGTCTTCTAACGTGTCGATCCATTCACGGCCCTCGTCATCGGCGGTCGATTGTGGCGTGTTTAACGAATAATCGGCCCCGGCAAGGCGGCCTTCCATCATTTCCACATCATGCAACGGCACGCCGACTTGGGTCGCAATCTGTTGGCGAAGCTGATGTTTATCGAGCGGTGCCCCGGTGGCCATGGCATTGCGTTCAATCGTGGCCTGCACACGGCGCATGTTAAAAAACAACGATTTTTGCGATGACGTGGACCCCGTGCGCACCATCGACCAGTTGCGCATCACATATTCCTGGATCGACGCCTTGACCCACCACATCGCATAGGTGGAAAACCGCACGCCGCGATCGGGGTCAAATTTATCGGCCGCCTTCATCAATCCTAATCCTGCCTCTTGGATCAAATCGTTCATCGGCGCGCCATAGCGTTTGAATTTTGCCGCCATCGAAATGGCCAACCGCATGTAGGCCGTGACCAACCGGTGCAACGCGGCCTCATCCCTATGGTCACGCCAGGCCCGGGCCAGTTGTGTTTCGGTATCTGCATCCAATAATTCTGCCCGCATCGCATCGCGCGACAAAGATTGCCCCTTATCGTATGCCCCGGTGTTCATCGCCATGATCCCCCAATCGGTTGGTGTAATAGGTTTTTTGAACCATTCAAACGGGATACGCAGCAAAGGCGGTTTTGGTTCATTTTTATTCGCGGGTGGGGCGCAAAAATCCGTGCCTGGTTTTGCCAACGCCCAGGTTGGTGGGAAAGGTTGACCAGGCGCACAACGGGTGGAATAAAGCAGAAAGCATAGTATTATCAAAGATCAGAAAGGATTATTCCATGCGCATTCCCGCCGCCGTGCCCTGAATCATCGCCGCCTGTGTAATACCCCTAACACCCCAGCCCGCCCTGGCGTGCGAAGGGTGGAACACGCAGGAATTTTTTGAAACCGCAACGGTGCAAGATGTGACCACCTGTTTAGACAGTGGCGCGGATTTAGAGGCACGAAATGAGTTTGGTGCGACGACCCCGCTACACTTAGCGGCGGCGCGGACAGATAACCAAGCGGTAATCACGGTTCTGTTAGAGGCCGGTGCAAACCCAGAAGCGCGAATTATAGATGGTGCAACTCCACTACACAGTGCGGCAAGTTATAATAACG
>CALFSY010000170.1 GCA_937916365.1 uncultured Jannaschia sp.
GGGCAGTGGTGGTCACTGAAATCCTACCGCCTTTATACAGGGTTTCGTTCATGATGGGTCCCGTTCGCGACACATGCCGCGTTTTGCGGCGGCTTGTGTGGCGAAGTTTGCGACCGATGCAGGTTCAAAAATCCCCAGAGTTGCGGTGTATATGGCCCAATCCAGCCGGTCCTCTTCAAACGCGGCTTGAGTCTGACACTGGCATACACTTGGGGCGCTGTTGATCGCGGCATCTGCCTGTTGGCGGAGGATGATCTGTGCTTGTTCGCGGGCGGCCTGGGCTTGTTGGGCGGCGCTTTCCAGCATGTGCTGTGTGGTACTTAAACTTCCCCCTGAAAGCAGATCAAAGGCTTGCATAGGGTTCATGGTTGGTGGCCCGCTGTTAAAGGCCATGGCTGTTGGGTCGTCTGGGGCGTGATCTGGATAAAGTTGTCTAAGCGTGTTGTTTAATCCATCCATGGAATTATTCCACGCGGTGGCGGTGTTTTCTACATCGGTTGGTTGTGTGATGGTGGCCAGTTGCGTGTTAAAATCGGCTTCTACATCGTCAATGATGTGTTGTTCGCATTGTGGAATAACATCAACCTGAGCGATGCGTCCGGCGATCAAATCCGAGCTGATCCCGTAACTGAACAAGGCCCACAAAATCACACCGATTAACAAGCCTTGCGGGGCAATTTCGCTCATCTCCTTAAACATGCGGCATCTCCTTTGTGTGTGTTTAAGGCAAGGGCCTCCTCATCTCTCTCTCGTTCAAAAGATCATGCCTTAGTGGTAGTATGCAAGGGCCAATGTGTTTTTCAGATCACCGGCTTTGCCGTTTTTGCGGGGCGAGGCCGTCCTCGAAGAGCGCGCCGATTTTTGGCGGTTGATCTTGCCCCGTGATCCTATTTGCACCTGCGATCAGAACGGCAGAGTGAGTTGAGCTTCATATTATTTTTCAGACCCTTTTGCTCTTTGGCTCGCCCATTTCAGCCTTGATGATGCGTTCTATCGGATGCGCCGCGGCACCGCTTTTCAAGCTCAGTCAATGGCCTGCCCGCTCCGTTCGCTTCGCTCCCGTGTTGGCCATGACTGCGCCGCTTTTTGCGATCCGATGCGTTGCCCGCATCGGCTGGAATGAACCAGCCCAATATCAAAAGGAGAAACCTCATGAAAAATGAAACTCAACCCACTTTGCCTTTGTATCGCGTGTCTTTTGCGCGGATCACGGGGCAAGATCAACACGGCCAAGATGTCCTGTCGCGCCCCAGAGAGATCGGAGCCGTCTGGCCCCGCAAAAACGGCAAGGCCGGTGGGATCGTCCAGCTCGACATCATCCCTGTTGAACTGACCCAACGTCAAGGTGTGATCTTCCTGTTCCCAGTGGACGGTGATGATCAGGGAGGCTCGCAATGAGCCTCCACCTTCCCCTTGCAGAGATCAACGATTGTTTCCGACGCAGTTTCGTCGGGGGCGAAATTTACCTGACACATGGCATTGCGTCGCTTTCGCCTGTGACACAGGCTGAGATCATAACGCGCGTGCAAGCCTTTGACGCCTTTACCGAGGATAACGATCCCTATGGTGATCATGATTTCGGTGCATTTGATCATCCTGAAGCCGGAAAAGTCTTTTGGAAGATCGACTATTATGACCGCGAAAAGCAGTTTTGCAGCGAAGACCCATGTGATCCCTCAAAGACGTGCCGCGTTTTGACCATTCTTCTAGCGGAGGAATGGTGATGGTGACACGATTTGAGTCCACAGCAAACGACCCCTTGGGGGGTCGTTTCACTGCTGATCTTGAAACCGCGCAACTTGCGGCCGCCTTGGTTGCAGCTGGTGGGTTGCCCACGGAACGCGCACGGGCGCTTTTACGCGATGTGTATCGGGCATGGTTTAATGCCAGTGCTGCGGGGATATGTGATGCCGCCTTCACCGGCGTTTTGCAGTGGGAACCTGATGGTGGCGGCTATCGCTTTATCTGGTATACGCATGGGGGTTTGGCCTGTCCGCTCGCCCGTGTGTATCCCCAAGAAAATGGAACGTGGGCATCCCTTGTCGTGGCCGGTGTTAAAGACGATGTATCTGAGGCTTTAGCGCAAGCAGAATGGGCGATTTCGCGCTTAACGAGCGACTAAATTAACGGCGTAGCCTGGTTCAGGCTGCGCCGGCATCCGTGGCCCATGTGACATCCATGGGCCGCCCCATCGTTATCCCCGATATGGGTTTTTATCGGTGATTGTGCGCCATTTTTGTCTCTGGAAGTAAGGAATGAGCCGGGCACGGATCGGCGGACTTTCAGGGCGGATGAGTATTTGATGCCCTTTTTTCTGGCGTGTGATTTCTTCTGGGCGGATAAGGGGGACGCCGATTGTCGCTGCACTGATGTTTTCGTTTGGGTTTAGGGTGCGGTTGAGGCGTTCACGCTCACCGCACATATCCGAGATGTCTTTTGCCGTTTGGAACGAGCGGATGGAAAAGAACTGTTTGGTGTCACACAAGGCCATGAGATCGCGAAAGCCTTCCTGCCCATACATATCCCGATCCGCCAAGGCATCGGTTGTTTGGCTGAACAACCACATGCGCAGGCCCGAGGCGCGGTATTGCCGCATTTGGGTGCGTAAATCTGGCAAATAGCCCAATGCGGGCAGCTCATCAAGCAGAAACGTCACGGGGCGGGCTTTGCCGGCACGCCCCACGGCTTCACCGATCAGGCCAATAATAAGATTCAACCACGGCGCGGCGGTTTGCACATGTTCGGAGGGGACAAGAATATAAACGGTGAGGTTTTCTGATTTTAGCCATCTGGGATCAAAACCGCTTTTGGCAGTATGAATCGCCAAGGGTGTGGTGGGCACGTAGCGTTTGGTGGCCAGTTGAGCCTTGGAGATTGCACCTTGCCATTGTGCAGGCGCGGTGGTGATCATTTTGGAAAAGCGCGCGACATCATCACTGATCAAAGGATCATCGACATGGCCCATATAGTAAAATGTTTTCTTAGGGTCTGCCCGCACCAGTTTGTATAGAAAGGGTAAGGTGTGATTTATTTTAAGCTCGTGACGGATGATCCATGTGATGAAAAGGGATAGCAATTCTGCCCCTTCATCTTTGAAGTAGGATTGGCTTTCTGCCCGATCCGTGACGCACAGCAGGCGGGCGAAATTATCGGCTTGTGCCCGTAGCTTGGTGTTGTTTTCAATGGCGTCAAAAGGATTAAAGCCGCTATCAGGATAATCCAGCTTTGTATGCGTTTCAAAATCTTCATGGAACGGGTTAAGATATACAACGCGGCCCATGGTTTCTCTGTGGCGGCGTGTGATCGCGGTCAATTCCCCTTTGGGATCGGTGATTACCAATGACCCTTCCTGACATTCAAGGATGCTTGGAATGATCGCCGCAGTTGATTTCCCGCCCCCAGGGGCGGCGATTGTGATAAAATGACCTTCACCATGGTGATGAATGTCACGCCGCAGAATAAACCATTTGCGCCACTGCCCAAGAAAAAGCCCGCCAGGTTTGGTTTGATTGTGCTTCCTGATATGGTGCCAAGCGGCCCATCGGGACCCGCCAAAAGGGGAAGACAAAAGCAAAAACGCACGATTGATTAGGGTTATGGGGGAGATATACAAAAGGCCAAGCAGGGCGATCAGGCCGCGTCCAACGATGATGATCAGCACCAACAGAAAGACAACTTTGATCCAGTCCGGCCAATGTGTTGGAAACCATGCCATGGCGGTAATGAACGCATCCGCTCCTGTTTGTAGACCCGCCACAATATCTTCGGCAATGCTGTCCATGGTTTACCGCCTGTGCCGCAAAATCATCAAAATGACGATTGTGGCCACACTCAATAGGACCAACGGATGCGTTAGTAGTCCTGGCATGTGTTCTCTGAGATGGGTGTCATAGAATACGGGAAAATCGCCGACCATCCACGTCCAAAAGGCGGTCCATGCCTCCTGCCCTACCATGTCCCTGATGATGAATACGGCGGTTACGAGGGCGGTGAGGATGACAAGATTGGCCAGCAGCGTACGCATGTTTTTCCCCCGCGACAGAGCCAGCCTTCCCTTGTGGGGGAAGGACTGGCTCATCGGTTTGTCACCGAGCACGGCCATCGGCGTCCCCGCCTGTGCCGTATGGGAAAGGTAGCAGGTACAGGCGATGTTTGCAAAGGATCGCGTTGTTTCCCTCCTTATTTGTTCTGTCATTGAGCTGAAAATATCCTAGCGGGGTGAATGCCCCGTAGGGGCAGAGGGGGCGGCAATGAGCCCCCTTGGGTTACGGTATCGGCATTATGTTAAAAGATTGTTTTGGGGGAGGGATGAGGGTGGTTTCAAGCAAAGTTGTGGATGGGGGTTTGAAAGGGGTGGTGAGGGTAGGATATATCACCTAAGGTGTATGCAAATAACTTTAGGTAGCCATATGTGTTTTTGTGGGACAAAAACTCTGGGCATTCGGGCGTGACCGAATGTG
>CALFSY010000171.1 GCA_937916365.1 uncultured Jannaschia sp.
GCCTGTTGCCACTGTGCCAGGCAACAGGGTGTTGGGAAATGGGGGAAATCTTAATACCGCAGAATACTAACCGGTGGGTCCAACGTTGCGGCCCAATCCTGCTAAGGGGTGTGAAATTCGGAATTACGGGTATCAAATGGATTATAGTCCAAGGGTTCTAACGCCCAGTGATCCACCGGCGGCCAATCGGGCAAGGCGGGGTTACGGGCGCGCAGTGTTTCATACGCCCCCCGCACCGACCCATCGGCAAACATGTCTTGCCAAAAGGGCAATAAATGCTCCAACGTTGCAGTATCCACCAAGCGGAGCGCCGCGCCGTGAAGATTAGCATCGGCCAAGATTGTGCGATCATCCATCTGCACCAACCCAAGGTCTGCGCCTTGCAGGTCTGCGTCCGGTAGGATTGCGCCTATCAAGTCTGCATTATCTAAATCTGCCCCTTGCATCTGTGCTTGGTCTAAATTTGCCCCGTCTAACCGCGCCCTTGATAAATCCACACCAACTAACTGTGCACCAACCAAATCGGCATTGCGCAGGTCAGCGTTGGATAAATCCGGCGGGGTCAGCGCGGCGATTTGCGCGGCACGATACGCGCGCCAATTCGCCAAAAACTCTCTATCCAGACGTGCGAAATGTGTGTCACAATATTCCCGCACATCGGCGCGATTGTTGTTGCACCATGCCGCACGCGCCACGGTTTGCGCGGTGGAAATATCCCCGCGCCAATGGATATAATGCCCACACACCGCCATGTGGTATTGCGCGCGATCGCACCACCCGATGCGATAGGTTTGCATCGCGGCGTCATAATCCAACTGATCGGGGGGTAAGGTGGCGGCGATCAGGCCATTTAGGTTGATGGGGGATAGATGGGTCCAAAATCCGCCTATTTCGGCGTTGGGGCCTAGGTTTCTGACATCCCCAATTTCTGTTTTAACGAGGCTAAAAAAACCGGTCGCCGCAAATGCAACCACCATGGCGATTATATATGCCCGTTCCCATGTTGCTTTGCCTTGTTGTTTCGGCGGGGCGCCTTTGGTGCGCACGGCCTCTTTCATCACAGCCCAGCTCATGATGCCGGTATGGGTGGCGATAAAAAAACATATCAACAGGCCAAGCGACAGCAGCTCGGCATGGGCGGGCCAACTGCGGGTCCAGAACATAGCCAACACAATGGGCCCGGCCAGCCACACCAACAGTAACGTGATCGCCGCCGCCAGGCCATCCAAACGCCGGTTGCGTGTGGCCCCATCGCCGCGTTGGCGCAAGATAAAATCGTTCAACAGCCAGGGTTTGATTTCTTCCTCAAACGGTTTGCCGTTGATGTGCGACGGCGATGCGCACAACGCATCGGCCAATTTGCGCACCGTCAGGTGCAGATATACATACAGCGCCGTGCCCAGGACCGGCGCAAAGATAAAAAACGAAAACGTGGGGATCGACACGCCCACCAGCGGCAGGGTGGTTTCGCGCGCGTCGATAAAAAAATCCGCGTGGTCAACCCCCAATAAGGTGATCGTGACAAAGGCCAGATACGCCAACAGGCCCAACCAACCGGCCCGTCCAACATTGGTTAAATCATGAATACGCGATAACATTATTTAATACCTTTGTGCGGCCGCGCCCCCGTCATCACACATTCCCATCGCGTGCGATTGTGGAATTGGGGGAATAGGCGTTAATGAATTTTACAATCGAATGTGTGACACACTAACGCGTTTTTGCCCGTCTGCCAACCTCTGGCCAAACGGGTGCGCGCCATACCTTGCCTTTGTGCAAATGCACCCGTAGAAAGCGGCAAGTTTGCCCGCAAAGGATGCCGCCCGATGGAAAGTTTCGCACAGTTTATTCCCCTGATCCTGATCTTTGTTATCATGTATTTCCTGCTGATCCGTCCGCAGCAGAAAAAGGTAAAGGAACATCAGGCCATGGTGGCCGCCCTACGCCGGGGGGATGAAGTGGTCACCCAAGGCGGATTGATCGGTAAAATCACCAAGGTAAAAGATGACACAGAGGTCGAGGTTGAATTGGCCGAGGGCACAAAGGTGCGTGTGGTGCGGGCAACCATTGCGCAGGTCCGGTCAAAAACCGAACCGGTCAACACTGCATGACAGGGGCGTTCCTATACACACCAATTTTGCCTAATTGTCGTTTTACGGGGCGCTGATGCTGCAAATACCGCTTTGGAATCGGGTGTTGATCGTGGGCGTGGTGGCATCTGCGGTGTGGTTTGCAGCGCCCAATCTGTTTTACGAACGGGTGGAACGACACAACGACGCAGTTGCCGAAATCGACGCCACCGGCGTAACGACCGATGCATTGGCCGCCGATCGTGCGGGATGGCCCGGGTTTTTGCCCACAACGTTGGTGAATTTGGGGCTTGACCTGCGCGGCGGGGCCCATTTGTTGGCCGAGGTGCGCGTGGAAGATGTGCACGAGGCGCGGATGGATGCGCTGTGGCCTGATGTGCGCGATGCGCTGCGCAATCTGCGGTCGGACATTGGCACCATCAGACGCCAAGATGCCGCCCCTGATGAATTGCGCGTGCGTGTCAGCCAACCCGCGGGCATGGCCGCCGCTGTGACCGCGGTGCGCGATTTGGCGCAGCCCGTTGTCAGCATCACGGGCATCGGATCCCCAACACTTGACGCGCGGGCAGAAAACGATGTGTTGATTGTAACGTTGTCCGAGGCTGAACGTCGCGCAACTGATGACCGCACGATGCGGCAGTCGGTTGAAATTGTGCGCCGCAGGGTAGACGAAGCCGGCACGCGCGAGCCCACGATCCAACGCCAAGGCACGGATCGGATTGTGATACAGGTGCCTGGTGTGGGATCTGCGCAAGAATTGAAAGATTTAATTGGCACCACCGCCCGCCTGACCTTTCACCCCGTGGTCTCTACAACCACCGACCAGCAGGCACAGGTGGATGCGCGCCAACTGTTGCTGCCATCAATGGAGGACGAGGGTCTTTTTTACATCCTTGAACGCACACCCGTGGTCACGGGCGATGATTTGGTTGATAGCCAGCCCGCGTTTGATGGACAAACCGGTGAACCGGCGGTGACATTTCGGTTTAATCCCAACGGCGCGCGGTTGTTTGGCGATTATACCGCCGCCAATGTTGGGGCGCCTTTTGCCATCGTTTTGGATGCAGAGGTGATTTCAGCCCCTGTAATTCGCCAACCAATCACCGGTGGGTCCGGCCAGATCACCGGTAATTTCACCGTCGATGCGTCAACCGAACTGGCGGTGTTGTTACGCGCTGGGGCATTGCCCGCCGAAATGGTATTTTTAGAGGAACGCACGATTGGCCCCGAATTGGGCGCCGACAGCATCATTGCAGGGGAACGCGCCGCATTGGTGGCATTCGGGGCCGTGTTGGCCTTTATGATCCTTAGTTACGGGTTATTCGGCATTTTTGCGTCCGTCGCGTTGGTCTTAAATGTGGTATTGATCTTTGGTGTTCTAAGCCTGATCGGGGCCACGTTAACATTACCAGGCATTGCAGGGATCGTTTTAACCATTGGTATGGCTGTGGATGCAAACGTGCTGGTTTTTGAACGGATCCGTGAAGAGCTGAAAACCGCAAAGGGCCCGGCGCGTGCCATTTCGTTAGGATATGAACGCGCGCTTAGCGCGATTATTGATGCGAATTTAACGACCTTTATCATTGCAACGATTTTATTTGTATTGGGGTCGGGCCCTGTGCGTGGGTTTTCCGTAACTTTGGGCATTGGCATTGTTACCTCGGTCTTTACGGCAATTTATGTGACGCGGTTGATGATTGTGGTCTGGTTCGACCTGCGCCGTCCCAAAACGATTGAGGTTTAAGATGCGTTTGCGCCTGGTGCCGCAACAAACAAATTTTGATTTTTTCCGCTATGCCCGTGTGACGCTTGGCGCGTCTGTGGTGGCGATGGTTTTGTCGTTGGGTATCTGGGCCACGATAGGGTTGAATTTCGGAATTGATTTTTTGGGCGGCACCACGATCCGCGCCGAATCCTCCACGCCCGTGGATGTGGGGGAATATCGTAACGCGTTGTCGGCCTTGGATTTGGGCGATGTGTCAATTGCAGAGGTCTTTGATCCCGCCTTTGGGGCCGATCGCCATGTTGCCATGATCCGTATTCAGACGCAGGAAGGCCAAGAAGCCGTTACCCCCGAAACAGTGACTGCCGTGCAAACAGCATTACGTGACGTTTACCCCGATATGACCTTTCCTAGTGTCGAATCGGTTGGGCCAAAGGTATCGGGCGAACTCATCGTCACAGCGTTGATAGCAGTGGTGGCATCGCTGGCCGCGATTTTAATCTATATCTGGTTGCGGTTTGAATGGCAGTTTTCGTTGGGTGCGGTGGCCGCGTTGATCCATGACATCACCCTAACGATTGGTGTGTTTTCCATTGTGCAAATTCGGTTTGATTTGGCAACGATTGCGGCGCTTTTAACGATCGTGGGCTATTCGATAAACGACACAGTGGTTATTTTTGATCGCCTACGCGAAAATCTAATCAAATATAAACAACGCCCGTTGAAAGAGGTGATGAATCTATCTGCCAATGAAACGTTGGGCCGCACGTTGATGACCTCGGGCACCACACTTTTGGCGCTTTTGGCATTGTTGATTTTGGGTGGTGATGTGATTCGGGGGTTTGTGTTCGCTATTTTTTGGGGCGTGATTGTGGGAACGTATTCTTCCATCTATGTGGCAAAAAATGTTGTGCTGATGATCGGTGTGAAACGCGATTGGTCAAAACCCAATACGCAAAGCGGCACCCAATTTTCGAAAACCGATGCCTGAGGCATTGGCGGTGGCCTTAGCCCAGCCGGGGCTAATTTTCGTGGCGGGCGCATCGCTTTTGGCGGGGTTGGTATATGGATTTGCGGGGTTTGGCCCGGCGTTGATTTTTATGCCGTTGGCCACGATTTTTCTATCCCCCGCTGTGGCCATTGCCGGGCTTTCGATGTCGGCGTTGGCATCTCTTGTTACGATTGTCCCGGGGGCTTGGCGGGTGGCCGATAGGCGCACGGTGATTATTATGATCGCGGCGTGTGTAATTTTTACCCCCCTTGGGGTTGCCTTGCTACGCTTTGCATCGGCCGATGCAATCCGCACAGGTGTATCTGTTTTAACGTTGGCCACCCTGGTGGTGTTGTTAGCGGGATGGCGCGTGCCTTTGCAAAGCGGATGGCCCATGCGCGCCGGGGTGGGGGCGCTGGCCGGCATCACCGGTGGATCAACCGGGATCAATGGGCCACCGGTTATTTTGTTCAATCTTGGGGCGGATCAACCGGTGGCGGTGACCCGTGGTAATCTGGCCGTGTTTTTGACCCTGACATCGCTAAGTTTTCTACCGCAATTATGGCTTCAGGGTCTGTTGCAACCTCTGGCAATTTGGATTGGTGTTTTGCTTTTGGTTCCTTATGGAATGGGAACGTTTCTGGGTGCACGCCTGTTTAACCCAGATTGGGCCAGTGGATATAAAGTCATGGCATATCTATTGATTGGTGTGGCTGGGGTCGCCGGATTGCCAATTTGGGGTGGATAGATACCTACATGTCGGTTTGGAACGATCATGCGCATACATGAGGCGCGTTTTGATGGCCTTTACCCGATTGATGGATACGGGCCCGGGTTTTTCCGGATCGGGGGCCAGATCATCAAAGGCCCCATATTGGTTTCATCCCATGGGATAACGGGTTGGGGCGGGTATGATGATCGCGGATCGTTTCAAACTATTGTGGGGAATATAGATGTGTTGTTTTTGGGCACAGGGGCGCAAACGGCCCACCCGCCTAACGTTCTAAAACAATGGTTTGAAACTCACAACATAGGTGTTGAAGCCATGGCCACACCTGCGGCCTGTCGCACATATAATGTCTTGTTGGCCGAAAATCGCCGCATAGGTGCCGCGTTGCTGCCGGTTGAATGAACGCTCCGCACCAGCGAAAG
>CALFSY010000172.1 GCA_937916365.1 uncultured Jannaschia sp.
GCGTGCGCATGGAAGGCACCGAAAATATCCTGATGTTGATGTTTCCTGTGGTCCTGGTCAACCTGGCCGCGGCCCATGGCATGGAATGGATCAGTAGCCAAACCGCGTGGGGTGGTCCGCGATGATGGCGCTGGTGCTACGATACGGCTGGCGCCTGGCCACCAGCCGCATCGGATTGGCGGTGATCGTGTGTGCAATGCTGTGGGGGTGGCACGTTTATGACAAACGCCAGGCGCTTAGCGCTGCGCGCGAAGGCTTTGTGCAGGCGTTTGAATTGACCGCCGCCCAGGCCGAATTAGACGCCCTACGCCGCCGGATTGCTGCCGCACACCATGCCAATGACATCTTGCAGGAACAACGACAGGCGGCCGAGGGCGCGGCCTTACGCACCGCCGCTACCTTGGAGACCTATGAACTTGAAACCCCGATCAATCCTGATGGCCGTGTTGATACCGATCTGCTTGGCCGCCTGCGGGCCAACTGACATCGCCCGCGTGCAGGCCGCCGGTCAAGCGGTTGGTGAAGCGCGCGCGGCGCAGATGCTGCCCGATTTGCCCCCCGATTGCCGTCGCCACACCCGCAGCGGCGTTCGGCAAGGTGACCGATTAGACATCGCCCTTTTGCAAACCGATGCCGCCCTGGCCGCACAAAACGCCCGCACAACCCGGTGCGCAACATGGTACGACACATTGCGCGAAGGTTTCGCCAGCAACGAGACGCCTCCGGGCCCGTCCTAGAATAGCGAGGATTGCGGCTGGTGTGGCCGCTTGATCCCGCTGCTAGGGGCGTGGTCCGCGCAGGCAGAGGCGCGTTGACAGACACCCCCTAGATGCCCCCGCTGTCCCTCTTGGATGGCGGGGGCTTTTTGCGTTTGGGGCGGCAAAAAAGTTGGCACTGACTTTGTAAACCCTTGAAATTAAAGCGGCTGTTTGGTTGGCACAATTCCGCATAGACTATTGATTTTTCTTGAATCGGCTTGTCCCCTACGGGCTACCATACGCGTCTATTATATTAAAATATAAAAGAATTTTGGTAATATGGAAATGCAAATTGTCTTAAAAGCCACCATGCCAGGAATAACCGGCACATAAGGTAGCCGCCCTGCTAATATTACATCAACGTATGATGCAGCCATAAAGCGCCTTGCGCACACGTGCGGCACCTGTCCTATCATACGATTTATTATGCCCACGTTAGGTTATGGGGCTGCGGGTCTTTTAATCTGTGGGCCAATCGCTCGATCTGCGCGCCCACACCGCCCGTTTGGTGGATCGCCGCCTCAAGCTCAGAGGCGGTCATGTCATTTAGACCACTGAAAGCGTTCCGCGCATCGACCGCCAATTTTGCCCCTTGGTCCTCGATTGAAGAAATATGTTTAAACTCCTCGGGTGTAGCAAAAGGGTGCAACGACAGCTTTGGGTAGTGCTTTTGTGCATGTTGCTCCCATGTTTGCCGATTGGCCGCACAGGCGGACTGCAACGTTAAAAGGCTTTTTTCCACATCGGTGATGCAGGACCGGGCTTGCAGTCTCAACTTCATCAAATCAGACGTGGCTGTATTATGCGCGGTTTTTCGCGCCAATCTATAAGCCAACGCAGCGTAATATAATGCCACCAATGCAATAATAATTGGGACAATCTCTACCCACTCTATCCAATGGGCCACCAGCCAATCTTTGATGCTGATTAGGATGTCCATATCTTTTGCGCCGATGTGTGTTTGTAACAGACCTCAACATAATGTGGGTGTTGTATTATTCTTCGCACGTGAACGTTTCCACATGATGTTTATCTATAGAACAAAACACTTACCCCCCTAAGCAAAGGTGGGCCAACAACCGCCTGCTATAATTTATGGGCAGTGTCGTGGTCAGCCCTTTTGTAGCACCGCTGTTTAGCACACTAAACAAAATCTTCGGCATAGGTCATAATATAGCCCGCGCGCGGTGATCTTTCTATGTTGAGACATCAACCAAGCGTCCGGTTCTGATAGATTTTTGAATGGCCTCGATGACGCACATATTGATATACCCATCGCGGGCCGACACCTGTGGGCGGGCTGTGCCCTTTATCACATCCAAAAAATGATTAATCTGCACCTTTAGCGGATCTTGATGCACAAACTTTAGGGTGGATTCGGTAAACGGTTTCCACCATGATCGCCCCGCAGGCGAGGTATATGTTTTTGTGCGCATACTTGGGAAATCTAGCGACCCGTTGGTGCCTGCAAAATGATAACATGCCTCTTGCGGAAAATAGGGGTAAGCGGGGTTTTCGCCGCTGGTCATTTCCCAGCTTTTGGCGCTTGCCGCCGTGTCTGACATCATGAATGTGCCCAAAGCCCCAGAGGCAAATTTTATAGAAATCGCCACTGTATCTTCTACATCGAAATGGCGAATATCGTGTCCTGCGATGGCATGAACCGCGGCAATTTCACCCCCCAGTTCACGCATCAATCCCACCTCATGAATCATGTTAATCAAGATCGGGCCGCCGCCTTTGACAGTGCGCCACGGCCCGTCCACAAAATAATGATCCGGCTTGAGAAAAAGCGCAGCGCCTTGCAGGGCAACCAACCGCCCAAAGGCGTTTGAGCGCAAGAAATCCAACGCAGTCTCAAGCAGGGTGCTATATGTGCGGTGATGCCCCACAAGAAGCGGCACGCCCGCCGCTTCGGCCGCCTTGACCAACCGCGCAGCTTGGTTGACGTTATCGGTAATTGGCTTTTCGACCAAGGTCGGCAAACCCCGTTTCACGCAGGCCAGGGCCTGCGCAAAATGGAACGGGTTGGGTGAGCTGATGATAACACCATCAATGTGTTCGGCCTCAAGGGCGGCATCAAAATCAGAATAAAATGCAACATCAAACTCTTGTGCGGCGGAACGATTTTCTTCTGTATCTGGGGCCACAATCGCAACCAGGTCGCAGGCGTCATGCGCAGATAAAATCCGCGCATGGGTTTTCCCGATTAAACCAGGGCCAGATAACATCAAGCGCGGTTTTTCAAACGCGGGCATCAAACGTTCCTTTACCTAAATGTCACGGGCGCCACCCGCGCCCATGGTGATATGTTAAACAGAATGTTCAAATGTTTTAACCGCATGGATGACGCGTGCCACGTCCTCTGGTGGCATGTGCGGCCCTATGGGCAGGCTTAGCACCTCTTGGGCCAGACGTTCGGCAATCGGTAGGGGTGTGGGGGTCCTCCAACCGGTTTGATAGGCACCTTGCCGGTGCGGGGGCGTTGGATAGTGGATCAGCGTGGCAATGCCTTCATCGGTCAGATGTGCCTGAAGTGCGGCGCGTTGGGGGCTGCGAATCACAAACAGGTGCCAGACGGGATCGGCCCACTGTGGGACATGGGGCAGGATGATCCCCTTTAGGCCCGAAAATCCCTCAAGATAGTGCATGGCGATGCGCCGTCGCCGTTCTGTCCATTCGTCTAAGTGGCGCAGTTTTACATGCAAAACCGCCGCTTGAAGGGGGTCAAGGCGGCTATTGATACCTTGCATTTGATGGACGTATTTTTTGTCTGAGCCATAGTTGCCAAATTTTCGGATGGTCGCAGCCAACGCGGCGTTGTTGGTGGTGACGGCGCCACCATCCCCCATCGCGCCCAGGTTTTTGCCGGGGTAAAAGCTCCAACACACGGCATCCCCGTAGGCGCCAATGCGCGTACCACGATAACATGCACCCACGCACTGTGCAGCATCCTCAATCAGCGCTAGCCTATATTGGCGCGCAATGGCCGCGATTGGGGCCAGATCGGCGGGTTGGCCATAAAGATGCACCGCGATAATTGCGCGGGTTGCGGGAGTAATGGCCGCTTCTATCTGTTCGGGGTCGATGTTATGGGTTGCGGGGTTTGGATCCACCGGCACGGGCACAGCGCCCAAATCGGACACGGCGAACCAAGTCGCGATATAGGTGTTTGCGGGCACAATCACTTCGTCCCCATGTTCAATTCCCAGCGCCCTTAGCGACACGATCAATGCATCAAGCCCGTTGGCAACGCCGATGGCATGATTGGCGGCGCAATACTGCGCAAAAGCTGTTTCAAACGCCTCAACCTCGGGGCCAAGGATATACCAACCACTTTCCAAAACGCGCGCCACGGCAGCATCAATGTCATGTTTTAATTCGCGGTATGCCGCCCCCAGATCCAAAAAAGGAACCGTCATGCGCGCGCCCTTTTCGCGGCGGTTTCAAACGTGGCGTAATCGCGGAAATAATCATCTTCGTCATAGACGTCAGAGGCGCAAACCATACATACCGATCCTGAGGAAAAATTTTCCAGCTCGCGCCAGATCATTGGTGCAATAAACAGGCCCTGAAATGGGCGATTAAGTAAAAAAGCCTTTTTTTCAAATCCATCTGTAAGGGTTACCTCAAAACTGCCGGAAAGTGCGACCATCAGTTGCGAAAGAGCTTTGTGCCCATGGCCACCGCGCGTGCCGCCCCTCGGAACATCATATAGATAATAGACACGCGCGATATCAAACGGGATGTGTCGCCCCCCCTCAATAAAGGTCAGGTTGCCGCGACGATCGGTGATACGGGGCAGGTCAATACATGTGCAGGCGTCAAGGGGTGTCATTGGTTTTTCATGTGCGCGGGCACAAAAAACATCACAGTTTCATAAATGGATTCGGTGTAGTGGCGCAGGTAAACAGAATATCCATCATACATGGAAAGAACCTTGCGCGGTACGTCCCAAAAATCTGTGGGCCGGTGATAAACGCAAATCGCCAAGGCCGGTTTGTGTTTACAAATCAGACCCTGCGCACCCTCAAGCGCGGCCAGTTCGGCGCCCTCGATGTCCATTTTGATAAAGATTGGCGCATCATGCACAAGATCGTCGATCCGGCGGACCTGAATTTCCGTTGTTCCATTCGCAGAAATCGCCGAGGTTGACCCGTTGGCCGAAAACCGCAGGATCGCGTCATGTGACCCTGCGCCATAGGGGTGCAGAAATATATTATCAAACTGTTGTAACGTGGCCTGGCACACCGATTGATTTGCTGCTGGCGGATGAATTCCTTTGCCGTGAACCCGTCATACCCCCCGACATCGACAAAAACCGGCGTGCCCGCCGCGAAATCAATGAACGGCTCAAAATACTGTACATCCTCGCGCTGTGTGAAACCCTCTAACGCTGCCAAATCATAACTCATCCGGAAAGAGATTAGTTGGCGCAGCGTCGTGCGTGAAATCTTATCGGCCATGAGGTGGTCAAGCCACTCCAGCGCCGCTTGGTGGTTTGTCGCGATCTCTGCGAAGTCCTCGTTGAACACGGCTTGCGGCAAAGTAAGGCCGCTGAACTTCAAAAAGGTGAAATAATCCAAATGCGTGACGCCCTTTTGATTTAGCAGACGGCGCACTGTTAAGGGGCGGCCACCCGAACACGCCAAGACGATCGCCTCATCGGGCACATCGGTCAGTTTGACAATCGGCAATCCTGCCCAAATGGTTTCTTTAGTAAAATCATCAATCACACCAGCGACCGAGATGTGATCGGCAACTGCTTTCGCATATACATTTCGCCCCAAAAGAAAGCGTTGGTGTTTTGGGGCATTTAAGAAGGCCGCACAAAGTGTTTTTCCCCGCGCGGTTTTCTCGGACGACCAATCAGGGGAAATACTTGAAATCATGAGGTTTTGGTTGATTGAAGGGGGTATGAAACACGATAAAAACCGTGTCTTAGATGCGCGGTGGTGTCAAGCCGCTATTCATAATGTGCAATGTCAGTGGCGATTGCATCAAAAGGTTTATTTGGGTTTTCATCGGCTTGCCCTTCCACAAAAAGAATTCCCGCTTTGTCAAATGGGGCCGCGCCAAGGCTTTCGCCGCTTTGTTTAAGGGGAATGAAGGTTGCGGGGCGGCCATGTGTTTTAAAGGCTACACCAAACATCGGGTGTGCATCTTTGACAGAGATTACCCGCCGTTCCACCCACCGCAAAACCTTTGTCGCCTTAGGTGGTTTGGGGGCGATGCCTAAGAAAGGCGAAACATAAGCATGGGCATAATCCCGCCCCTCGGCAAAATAGAAATGGTGCCCATACAGATCGCCGGGACAGCGTCGCATACATTCGATGATCCAAAACTGTTCTTGGGCGGCAATAAATTGCGTATGTAACAGGCCGTCTGCCATATCTAAGGCCCGCACAAGTGCGCAAACGCTGTTATGCACGCTGGTGCGCATGGATTGCGGTAAACGCGAAGGATATGTTGATCGGTCTACCTGATATGGATAGACCTCGCAAAATTCATCAACCATATCATGCCAAACAACCTGACCATTTGCGACAAAGGCTGTGTGGCTGTGCAAACGTCCTTCAACGAACTCTTCCAACACGGCGCGCCCTGCACGCGATTGTGTTAAAGCACGCTGAATGGCGTTCGGTAACGTTTCGGGGTGATGCACTTTTTCGATGCCGCGGCCGCTGAAACTGTCAACAGGTTTAACAAGCACGGGGACGTCAATGTCATACGTATGCACATGGTTGGTGTGGGTTACCTCATCCAAAAGTTGTGGCGTGGGCACGTTGATGGTGGTGCAGAATTGGCGGAAACGATCTTTTTCATGCAAAATTTCCGTGATCTCGACGCTATCAAACCCCTTATACCCTAGCTTGGCGGCAACCTTTGCTGCCGCCACATAGGCATAATCGTTACAAGATGGCACGATGCCTGCGAAATCATGTGCACGGCACACATTCAAAAGCGCGTCCGGATCAGAATAATCAATATAAATCGAAGCATCCCCATAGGCATGACAGGGGTCGGTTTGATGCTTGCCCACAACGATGACGCGCGCGCCGCGCTTTTTTAGATCAAAAAGCATTGGCATTGCGCTAAAACTGCTACCAATAAGGAGAACGTCCATCTACGTCATTTCAAGGTATAGTTGTTAGGGGGCTGTAGTTTTAACAGGCGCCCTGCCCAACGCGCGCCTAACAAAATGTTTAATCCGACGTCGGCGGTATTTCCAGGTTTTGTGGTAAACTTCAAAAACTTCTAACATCCGTGGGTCATAAGCCAGCGCAGCGTGCAGGGCGGTGTTATCGCCGTTTGCTAGGCATGTGTTGAAAAAACGGCGGATCCATCGCACGGCTGAGTCATGCAGAGGGCGATCTGGGAAGTAACGGTTTTGCCAATCAATCACTGTTCGTATCTGCCGAAAATCGCTACGATGTAGATTACTTTCATGCTTGCGATATGCAAACCCCGAACGGCGAAGAAAGACAAAACGCAGCTCGGGATGGGCGATCAGGTGGTTCCAAACTTTTGTGCGCAGGATCAAATCATCCCCGGTAAGCCCCTCTTCAAATGCGCCGATCGCGGCCAGGAAATCCGCCCGAAAGGCGGTGCCTTGCAAAAAAAAGGTGCCGATCCTATCAAATTCAATCTCGCGCATTTCCTCTGCGTCTGCTGTTTCTTTGCCAAAGACGGCATTGGGACAGTCCGCTTTCGTGATCTGACCTCTGCTATCAATTTCAGCATTGGTCGAATTGCCTACCATGACAAGCGCGGGGTTTTCCGACATGATCGCCATTTTAGATGAAATACACCCCGGCAGCAAAAGATCATCCAGCGAGGTGAGCACACAAACCTGGCCCTTCGCCGCCGCAAGCGCGCGATTGGCATTCATGGCCACATTGCCGGTGTTTTCTTGGGCTATCAATTTATGCGAAAGTCCACTTTCGGAAAGTGCCGCTCGCAGAACCGCCACATTATCATCGGTGGACCCGTCATCGACAATGATGATTTCGATGGGGCGATAATCCTGGGCAACGATGCTTTGCACGGCTGCTGCCGCATATTTAGCATGGTTATAGGTTGTGCAAACCACCGAGCATAGCGCGGAAATTGGTGTTTTGGCATTTTCCATATGTATGCCCTGAATACTCATAAGAATTTTATCATAAACTCTTTGATATAACATCTTAAAAGCCAACTCTTGCCATTGATCAAGTGTTTTCGGATCCTGGCAATGTCCATTTATGCAGCTGCGCCCGAACAGTGCATCGGCCCACCGTAATCACGCTTGATCAAATCGCGTCACGGTGGGCCGATGTGCGACCCAACAGCAAGATCAAGTTTAAACAAACATCACGTTAGAAATTGGTTATTTAAGAGCCGTGGTGTACGTTTTCGATACAATTTTCCAACCCACGTTTAATTTTAACAGGGTCAGAACATCGTAAAATTCCCGATCGGGTAGATCAAATCGAACTTTCGCCCACGCCATGTTTCCAATAACCTCAAGCGATAGTATTTCATTGGTGTGGGGCGGCAAATTGCCTGCGCCTGCAAACGCGATGAAACGATCCCTGGCTACCATTTCTAACCTGCCATCGCCATCAACCGAATGTAGATTGACGCTGGAATAAAATGCGGCCTCGAGCATGTTTGACGACGCTTCGCGGGTGCCGTTAAGATAATTCATAACCGCGGCTTGTGCGGCTTGTTCTTCGGATTGGGTCATTTTACCACCTCAAAATCAAAAGCGCCGGTTTGATGAAAATATGCCGTATACCCGGTTGAGTTGTGTGCATATCCAAGGGGCGGGTTGGTAAGCGGCAAAATTGGAAAAAGTCGTTTCATTGCGGTCTCCTTTGCATTGAGATGCTTGTAAATTAGCAATGGAATCGGTTGGCAAACATGGACAAGATAGACAACAATATGGACAAAACACGGCCTGCCCCATCACAGTTTTCTGTGACAAAATCCCCCGCGCCAGGCGCGTTGAACAGCGGCAGTTACCATTTTGTCATGGCCGCTCCCACCGGAACCAACCTAATGTTAGAGGGGCGTTCCCTGCATCTGGTGGATCATCAAATCGCCGCGGTATCACCTGGGGAATCCATACACCTGTTAACCCCGGCGGCGGTATTGGTATCGTTTCGGCATGAATTTTTTTGTGTGCGTGTGTCACGGGCCGAGGTATTTTGCGACGGTGTTGTGTTTAACCGGCTGCACACGGGCCCCATCATCACCATGCCGCATGAGGATTGGACGATCGTCACATCCCGCGTGGATGAATTGGTGCGCATAGATCGCTCTGTCAGCCCTTTGCGCGAAGAACGCCTGATCGGATGTTTACGTGCGTTGTTGTTGGCCTGTGCCGATGCGCGGCTTATGGCCCTTGATTTGCCTGCGGTTGCAAAAAGCCCCTCTGCCGAAATCTTATCGTTTCAGGACGCCTTAGAAAAATATTATTTAGATCACCCTGACACAGAGGTTTTGGCAACGGCATGTCACATTTCGCCATCGCGTCTGTCGCGGTTGGTTAAGGCGGAACTTGGCATGACAATCACACAGGCCGTGGCGGAACGTTTGGCGATTGAGGCGCGGTATCGGCTGCGGTCTGGGGAAAAATCGGTCAAAGAAATCGCGTATGATCTGGGATTTTCCGATCCGCTATATTTTTCGCGTTTCTTCAAACGTCATTTTGGAAAGGCCCCCACAACCTATTTTAGGGGTGGCGTGCCCGGTTAGCAGATATTGGGATACCCCTAACGCGGTAAAACGAATTCAATCCGCAATCCGCCCAAATTTACACTTTGCCCTAGGGTTAATGTGCCCCCATGCCGTTGGGCAATATCGCGCGCGATTGCAAGGCCAAGGCCCACGCCCAACCCCTGATCCTGATTACGGGCAACATCAAGCCGTATAAAGGGGCGCAACGCATCTTCGCGGTGTTCGGGCGGAATGCCGGGCCCGTCATCTTCGATAATGAAACGCACGGCACGTTCGGGCAATCGCACGGTCAGTTGTGCTTTTGTGCCGTATCGTAGGGCATTTGATACCATATTGGTCAAGGCCCGATGCACCGCTTGCGGGCGCAATAACACCTGTGAACCGGTGGACGGCGCCGTAAATTCAACGATGCCGCCGGTGCGTTTGGCATCTTCGACAACGCGGTTGGCCAACACAATGGGATCGGTTGTAACGGGGTCATCAAGGGTTTCGCCCCGCGCGAAATCTAAAAAGGTCGTCAACAACGATTCCATTTCTGCCACATCGCGCGACAGTGCATCAACCTCTGCGCCGTGGTCCAACATGGATAGGCTTAGCTTCATGCGTGTTAAGGGTGTGCGCAAATCATGGCTTACCCCCGACAGCATCAAAGTGCGTTGTTCGATCATGCCGTCAATGCGTGCGCGCATATCTAAAAATGCACGGCCTGCGCTGCGCACCTCGGTCGCGCCTGATGGCGTATAGTTGACCATGCGACCTTTGCCAAAGGCTTCCGCTGCACGTGCCAACCGGCGGATGGGGCGCAGCTGGTTGCGCAGGAAAAGATACGCAACCCCCGCCATAACCATGCCAATAAATATTGTTAAAACAATTAGTTGATGGGGATTTGACGCCGATAGGCGGCTGCGCCGCATGGACAACATCACGGGGCCATCGTGTGTTTGGGCCATGATATGGGCCTGCCGCCAATCGGTGCGCAGATCAACCGCAATCAATTCCGGTAGATTGGTGCGCAAAACGCGGGTTACCTCAATCCCTGTTAAATCATCCCACGATCGGGCATCACGTTGTACAGTAACAGTAGGTGCCGGTTGCATGTCGATTTGCAACGCCGTGGCAATGGTGGCCGCGGTGTCGGGCGCGCGGTTCAATTCGTCCAACACCAAACGCAAATCCAAGATTGCGGTTTGGGTCATTTGCCGTGCAACGCCTTCAAAATAACGCTGCATAATCGCAACCGATACCATAAGTTGCAGTGTGACGATAGGAAACAACAAAATCACTGCCCCGCGTCCATACAGGCCCCGCGGCATCATGCGTTTGAACCAACGGAATTTCATCATGGGTAATGTGTATCTACTCTGCAAAACATTTGAAAAGGGGATAATGCCCCATCCCCCACGCAAACACCCCCAACGGCATTTTTGCCAACGCCCCCTGGACGGCCAAAATCGGCCTTGCTATACACATGCACAGTTCCGGCGTAGCTCAGCGGTAGAGCAGTTGACTGTTAATCAATTGGTCGTAGGTTCGATCCCTACCGCCGGAGCCATAATCTTTTAAAAAAATTCTACTATGTAAGGATCGTGTTACTTACTTGGATTCCGAAAGACTAGAATTTTGCGGCACAAGGTTATCACTGTAACTGAAGTGAATGCCATTAAAGAGTTAAAACCTTTTGAAAACATTCTGTAGTAGCGTTTCGATATGTGCTGCTGATTTGTTCACTCCTACCTGTAGCGAGTTTGGGTGACCGCATCCATTCCTTAGATCAAGGGCGGCCTTTAGTTGAGCCTTCGTGTTCTTACCGATAATCGACAGCCCCTCTAACCTATCAAGGAAATCGCTTTCATCCATCTTACCTAAATCATCGGTCGAAACGGCAGCCTTCCATTTTTTTCCATTATACTTGTTGCTTTTTCGTTGAATTCAGAAAGGTGATTCGCATGAATGTGTTTATGCAAATGTTCATAGTATCTGCCTGCGCTTTTGTTGGTGTTGTCACCAAAACCCATACGGCGTCATTTCCTTGATTCAGGCGCCACTCTAAAACATCTTGATTTCCCGAAAACATCATCGGGCATTGCTTTTCCCGTTTGCGTCTTATAAAACTTACCTTGGGACACCCCTCCCCAACGAGGGGCGTGTATCTGTAAGGGTATTTAGGTATGCTGCATTCTCCACCGGTGGCACGGCCGGATAATCCGTGTTTTTCCTCTGGCCCGTGTGCCAAACCCCCCACATGGACATTTGCGAAATTGGGTGATGCGGCCTTGGGCCGATCGCATCGTGCGGGTGTGGCGAAAAACAAATTGAAATCTGCCATTGATCGCACGCGCGCCATTTTGGGCGTGCCCGATGATTATAAAATCGGGATTGTTCCGGCCTCTGACACCGGCGCGGTTGAAATGGCGATGTGGTCAATGTTGGGGCCGCGACCCGTCAGCGTGCTGGTTTGGGAAAGTTTTGGGGCCGGATGGGCGACCGATTGTGTCAAACAGCTGAACCTGGATGCACAGGTGAAAACGGCGGAGTATGGGCGGATCGTTGATTTGCGCGATGTCGATTTTGACACCGATGTTGTGTTCACGTGGAACGGCACAACATCGGGGGTGCGCGTGCCGTCCGGCGATGGTATTCCTGCCGGCCGCGGGGGGTTGACGATTTGCGACGCGACCTCGGCTGCGTTTGCGCAAGATCTGCCTTGGGCAAAGCTCGATGTTGTGACCTTTTCCTGGCAAAAGGTGATGGGTGGGGAAGCCGCCCATGGCATGTTAATCCTGTCGCCCCGAGCGATTGCGCGATTGGAAAGCTACACCCCACCCTGGCCGCTACCGAAAATTTTCCGTCTGACCAAAGGCGGCAAATTGATTGATGGCATTTTTGAGGGCGCGACAATCAACACCCCATCAATGTTGGCGGTTGAGGATTATCTGATCGCGTTGGATTGGGCAGAAGATATCGGTGGGTTGCCCGCATTGATGGCGCGCGCCGATGCCAATGCGCAAGCGATTTTTGATTTTTGCGCCGCGCATGATTGGATCGACACATTGGCCCAAGACCCTGCCACACGATCCAATACATCGGTTTGCCTAAAATTTACCGATCCACGTATCGCGGATGGTGCGGTCTTTGCCAAAGCCATTGCCAAACGGTTAGAGGCCGAAGGCGTGGCCTATGACATCGGGGCCTACCGCGATGCACCTGCGGGTTTGCGCATTTGGTGCGGTGCCACGGTAGAAAGAGATGATATTATGGCCATGTTGCAATGGCTGGATTGGGCGTTTGATGCCGAGATTGCTTTGATTTGACATCTATCATATCCCGTCCGTGTCCTGTCTAAAAAGCAGCACACAAAGATTACAATCAACACAAAGGACCATTCCGATGACATTCACAGAAGCAATTAAAGACGGCTTTCACAATTATGTAAACTTTAAGGGTCGTGCACCGCGCTCGGCCTATTGGTGGTGGTTTTTGTTCGCGATTATTGTGAATATTATCGCCGTTGGTCTCGATCTTGTCATCAGCGGCGGGTCACAAAGCTTTATCTTATTTCAGGTCATTTCAATCCTTGCGCTTTTGCTGCCAGGTATTGCGGTCAGCATTCGCAGGCTGCATGACACAGACAGAAGCGGTTGGTGGCTTTTGATTGCTCTGGTTCCGCTTATCGGTGCTATCGTGCTGATCGTCTTTTACGTGACCAAAGGCACCGATGGCCCAAACCAGTTTGGCGATGATCCGCTTAACTCCGTTGGTGCGCCTGAGATCTTTGAATAAGATCCTTTGGTCAGGTTCAAAGGTCGCATCGGTTTTGTTCAACAATACATCTGGAATATCTAAAATGACTGCCCCCAAAGTATTGGTTTCTGACAAATTGT
>CALFSY010000173.1 GCA_937916365.1 uncultured Jannaschia sp.
CATGGTAGGGGTCCAGTTGTGTATCGCGGTCTGTGGTTATGGGAATTGTAATGTGACTTTATCATAGGCTTTGCAATGCGTCCGGTCAAAACAACTTTGACATGACACATCTTTTGTCCCGTAAATTATTGCCGCAAAAGCGTCGAACGCAGGCGATCTTCCTCCCACCACCTTAGGATGGCGGTGACTAACGCACGCTGCATAGTCGCACGCCAGTGTGGATTGCGCATATTTTGTAGGTCATGCACATTGGACATAAAGCCAATTTCCAACAGAACCGAAGGGATATCCGCCGCACGCAGAACGCTAAAATCCGCCTGCCCGTGTGGCCGTCGATGCAACGTGACATCGGTATCGGCCAAAGTTGCGATGATCGTGGTGGCCAATGCCCGACCGCGCGGCGCAGAATCCTGCCGTGCCAAATCCATCAATATCGCGGCCATACCATCATCAGCGCCGCTAAGGTCGACACCGTGCAACAAATCAGCCCGATCATGTTGCATGGCCAACCGCGCAGCGGCGGCATCCGTGGCCGTTTCAGCCAAGGTATAAACAGTGGCACCCTGGGCCTCACCCTCGGCCAAAGCATCGGCGTGGATAGATAAAAACGCATCGGCCCCAATCGCGCGGGCCAGTGTCAAGCGCGTGGGCAATGGCACGAAAACATCCATTTCACGTGTTAACACAACATCAACAACCCCGGTTTGGTGCAGCGCGTCGCGAAATTCGTGCGCAAAATTCAAAACAAGATCGGCCTCTGTGTCCGCGCCATAAACCGCGCCCGGGTCAACCCCGCCATGGCCGGGGTCAAGCATGATGGTGAGTCGATTCGTATCGTCGTGTGCCCCCTGGGGTTGGGGTGATACGGCGCGGGCGGGCGGCGCGGCGCGTGGGGGTGCAGGGCTGTGTGTAATAAATTCCTCGGCACTGCTTGGGGAAAGCGATAAGGTAACAACCGCCTCGTGTGTGGTGGGATCACGGGCCATGGCCGCATGGTGCGGTAGATAAGGCGCGTCCAACAAAAACACCAAACGCGACCACCCTGGATCAATCGCCATACCTGCGGCAATCTCGACCACAGGTTCGGTTGGATGCAGGGTTGTTTCCGCCCCGCTTAGGTCAACGCCACGAAAATCAACAACCAAACGCCACGGATCGGGGCGGGTGAACACCCGAAATGGCGCATCCTGATTAAGCGTCAATGTTATATCAACATTGACGCCCACAACCTCAACCCGGCTTTGTTCCGGAATAAGATATGCATCACCATCAAAATGTTGTGACCAGGCGGGAAGCCCCCCCAAAAGGATGCAAAGGAAAAATAGGATTGGGCGGGTCACGGATACCATTCGTGGCATTATTTTTTAATAAGTATAACAAACTTTAGTAACCAAACCAAGATCTCCCGCGCCCAGTCCGCACAACGGGTGGTCAAACCCTGCAAATATGATACCCTGATATTCAACACATTGGAAAATTATCCCGAGGTTTCATCCCATGATACATATGATGCGTCTGGCATTTTTTGCCGCAGCTTTTTTTGTCGCTGGCACAGCGGCGGCCTTTGACCCCGAAGATATGAATGCGGCGCAGCGCGCGGCCCTACACGCAGAAATACGCGCCTATCTATTGGAAAATCCCGAAGTTATATTGGACGTATTCGCCGTGTTGGAAAATCGGCAAATCGCCGCCGAGGCCGAAACTGCACGTCAAGCGGTCACAGAAAATGCGGACCTTTTGTTTCGTTCGCAATTTGATTGGGTGGGCGGAAATCCCGATGGAGATGTGACGTTGGTGGAATTTTTTGATTATGCTTGCGGGTTCTGCCGTCGCGCGCACCCCGAGATCACCGAATTGATCGAAACGGACGGAAATATTCGTTTTGTTCTAAAAGAATTCCCCATCTTGGGGGAGGATTCGATGCTGGCGTCACGTTTTGCCATCGCCACCCGCGTTGCGCTTGGCGATGCGGCCTATGCCGCGATACATGATGGGTTGATGGGTCTGCGCGGGGGAATAAATCAATCTGCCTTGGTGCGATTGGCCACAGATCTGGGGCTTGATGCCGACATCATCCTAGCGACAATGGATGATCCCATTGTTACGGCCACCATCGACACGAATCATAACCTTGCGCAGCGTTTAGGTATTTCCGGCACCCCCAGTTTTATATTCAACGATCAATTTGTGCGCGGATATTTGCCGTTGGACGACATGATGGAATTGGTGTTGGACCTTCGGGCGGCAACGACGATACAATGAATGCGTGTTTAATATCACGCTCTAACGCCTGCGGGTGTGGGGTCAAAGCACCCCATCCTCTAACACGCCATCGCGGCTCATCTGCGCGTAAAGCAAACCTTCACGCAGCCCCCGATCGGCAACGCTTAGCCTGTCTGTGGGCCATGCACGCAGCAGGGCCTGCAAAATTGCGGCCCCTGACATGATAAGCGTTTGTCGATCACGACCGATGCGCGGATCGCGTTTGCGCCCCTCAGGGCCGAGCGAAAGATACCCCTGGATTACGCGATCAATTTGGTCCGATGTCATACGAAGCCCGTCAACCTTGTTACGATCATATCGGCGCAGACCAAGGTGCGATGCTGCAACGGTTGTAACGGTGCCGCTGGTGCCAATGATTTGAAACCCAGCGCGCGCTTGGTCCGCGGCATCTTCGTAGGGCGAAAACCTGGCCAGGTGTTCCTCAAAATACCAGCTCATCAACGCGAACCGCGCGCCGTCATCGGTAACATCGTTATACGTATCGTTTAATGTAGCAACGCCTAGGGGAATTGAAATCCAGTCCACCACTTTTGCGCGCGGAAACACTGTATTTTCGTTGTCAAACCCTAAATGCAATCGCATGATCGCCTGTGGGCGTTCAATACGCGGCACGCGGCTTAGGTCAATCCACACCAATTCGGTTGACCCACCGCCGATGTCGACCACCAAAAGCTGTTCGGTGCGCATCGAAACCAGGGGTGCACAGGATATAACGGCAAGGCGGGCCTCTTCCTCTGGTTCGATAATTTCAAGCGCTAGGCCCGTTTCACGCCGCACAACATCAATAAATTCCGCCGCGTTGATCGCCCGGCGGCAGGCCTCGGTTGCGACAAGGCGCATTCGGCTGACATGATACTTGGCGATTTTTTTTTGGCAGATTTTTAATGCACCCACCGCGCGGGCCATCGACGCGCGGCTTAACCGCCCTGTAATTTCCAACCCCCGGCCCAGTTGCACCGATTTTGCAAAACTATCGACCACATGCAGCTGGCTGCCCTTGGGTTGTGCGATCAACATGCGGCATGCGTTGGTCCCCAAATCCAAGGCTGCATATAAATCGGCCGAATCAGGTGTCTGCTTAGGCGCCATCTGCTGATGCACATCATGGCGAACGGCCGACGGAAGCATTTTTATGTTTCTGGGCACGGTGATATTGTCATCCATGGAGTATGCACCATGGAATCCTCCGAATACTTTCTTAAAATTATTCTAACATATGATGACACCTGTCACAACGTTCGGTTTCGCGGCGGGTTTTTTCCATGTCGGCGTCGTTCTGTCCTTATACTTTGTCGAAAATAGGACCCGCGATCGCGCAATGATTGCCTATGGTGCCCGCCAACACTTCATAAACATCTGCTCATCGCAGTCACGCACCGTCATCATTTGCCTTACAGGAGGATCACATGCCAACCATTGTTCATGTTTTTTGGCGCGATATTCCCGCCCAAGTGATTGTGGGCAAAGGTCGACGCGGGGCAAAGGCGGTGCTGTCAGAACGGTTTGAAAAGGCCATTGATATGTGCGCCATGCGCAATGGTATCGAAGACCAAGATGCCTATCTTTCCGAATGGCGGCGTATATCGGTTGGCGAGGCCGAGGGTGAGCCTACCGCCATCGCCACGGCAGAAGCTGCGCGGTTGGAGGCCGATTACGATGTTGATCGTCTAAAACGTCTTATTGCGGGCGCAGGATATGAAAACGCAAACCACAGCCACCCCAACACGGCGGCCTAAACCACGTCGATCCGCCAAATTCAGTGTGAGGAAATTGTAATGGGTATTTTGAACCTCCGCCGTGACGATGACACGGGCATTGCGCCCGCGGCCCCCACCCCAAACACGGGGCAAGAGGCCCTTTTAACAAACTATTCGATCGAGGTGATGCCGCGCACCGCGGCAAAGGTAGAAGATTTTCGCGCCCATTTGCCCACAGGCACGCGGGTTTACATCGCGCATATTGATGGCACCCCCATTGAGGATATGGTCGCCACGGCGGCACGTTTGCGGGCCGAAGGGTTTGACCCCATGCCCCATTTTCCCGCACGCTCAATCACAAACCTTGCCACATTGACCGATTGGATCGCCCGTTACCAAGGCGAGGCCGATGTGAAAGAGGCGTTGATCCTGGCCGGTAGTCTTGCCTCCCCCCGGGGCGATTTTCATTCATCCATGCAGCTGTTGGAAACGGGGGCGTTTGATAAGGCGGGCTTCACCCGCCTGCATATCGCGGGCCACCCCGAAGGCAATCGTGACATCGACCCCACCGGCGGCGAGGCCGAGGTGATGGCCGCCTTGCAATGGAAACAAGATTTTGCCAATCGGTCCGCCGCCGCATTTGCCATTGTCACGCAATTCGCGTTCGAGGCTGCCCCGATCCTGGATTGGGTTGATCGGTTGAGTGCCGCAAACATCACGATGCCGGTGCATTTGGGTGTGGCCGGCCCCGCAAAGCTGCAAACTTTGATAAAATATGCCTTGGCCTGCGGGGTGGGGGCGTCGCTGTCGGTTTTGCAAAAACGCGCCAAAGATATAACAAGGCTGCTTTTGCCCCACGAACCCGATGACATTGTAAACGATCTGGCCACGGCCAAGATGCAGGGGCGTGGGCACATGATCGAACGCATCCATTTCTTTCCCTTAGGCGGGATCAAGGCCAATACCGCCTGGGCCGCCGCCCATGGTGGTAAGGCAACGCGCCCCGCCGCCCAAACATAATATAAAAGGCCGATTTGCCCATGACCCGCACCATCATTGAATCCAAAACCAAAACCACTGTCATCGGCTTTGACGACCCGTTTTGCGTGATCGGCGAACGCATCAACCCCACGGGCCGCAAAATCCTGAATGCCGAGCTTGAGCGCGGCGATTTTTCCCGCGTTGAATCGGATGCCTTGGCCCAGGTGCAGGCCGGGGCCACCGTGCTTGACATCAACTCTGGCGCGGTATTTTCAAACAAAATGGCCGAAGACCCCCGGTATGCCGACAACAACTTTGTTGAACCCACGCTGATGCCACAGTTGGTTGAAACCGTTCAAAACGTTACCGATTGCCCATTGTGCATTGATTCGTCTGTGCCTGGTGCGCTGGAAAACGGGCTAAAGGCCGCGGCGGGGCGGCCGCTTTTGAACTCTGTCACGGGCGAGGAGGAGCGGCTGGAAATGGTCCTGCCGCTGGTGGCGAAATACAACGTGCCGGTGGTGGCCATTTCAAACGACGACACAGGCATTTCCGAAGACCCCGATGTGCGTTTTGCCGTGGCCAAAAAAATCGTGGATCGTGCCGCCGATTTCGGCATCCCCGCCCATGACATTGTGGTGGACCCGCTGGTCATGCCGATCGGGGCCATGGCCACTGCCGGCCATCAGGTGTTTACATTGGTGCGGCGCCTGCGCACGGAACTGGGCGTAAACACCACCTGCGGGGCATCAAACATTTCGTTTGGGTTGCCCAACCGCCACGGCATCAACAACGCATTTTTGCCCATGGCGTATGGGGCGGGCATGACCTCGGCCATTATGAATCCCGTTGCCCTGCCCATAGGGCCCAAAAAGATCGCCGAGAAAAAGGCCGAGGTTGCGGCGATGGGCGTCATCTTGCCCCCTGATATGGACGATGAAACCTTTGTCACCCTGTTTGGCATGGGGTCCACCAAACCCCGCGCCGGTAAAGAAATGGAGGCCATCCGCGCCGCAAATTTCCTGATGAACCAAGATGCGGGCGGCGCGGCGTGGATCAACTTTAACAAATCCCCCAACGCGGCCCCCGTGGGCGGGCGGGCCGGTGGGCGACGCCGTCGTCGTGCAGGATGATGCGCGATTGTTCCAACACGGATCATTCCAACACACCCTGTGACGGGTATTTCACAACGCTGCCCCTAATCCTTTGGCATTTCTGAACGCATACTTGGGTATTTCACCATGGCCGATGATCGCGCTGATAATCCCACCAATGACCCCCTTGTCATCTTTACCCCCTCGGGCAAACGCGGGCACGTGGCCGCGGGCACATCCGTTTTGGCCGCCGCGCGTGCAATGGGCGTTGACCTTGATTCTGTGTGTGGCGGGCACGGCATTTGTTCCAAATGTCAAGTCGCACCTGCGTATGGGGATTTTCCCAAACATGGTTTAACCGTGGGGGATGCGGCCCTGTCGCCCCGCAACGCGGTTGAGGACAGGTATGATCGCGTGCGGGGCTTAAAACCGGGCCGCCGCCTGGGGTGTCAGGCAACGATCCAACATGACATTGTCATTGATGTACCCCCCGAAAGCCAAGTGCACCGGCAGGTTGTGCGCAAGGCCGCCTCGGACCGCGTGGTTGAGATGGACCCAGCCACGCGCCTGGTTATGGTGGACGTGCAAGCCCCCGATATGCACGACCCCTCGGGCGATTTGGAACGGATCAAGGCCGCCCTAAAAACGCAATGGGGGATTGACGATGTCACCGCCCCCCTGCCCGTTTTACAAAAACTACAACCGGCCCTGCGCAAAGGGGATTGGCAGATCACCCTGGCCCTACACCACCCCGCGCACGAAACGACGCGCCAAATCTTGGATGTTTGGCCCGGGTTTTACGACGGCGGTCTTTACGGGCTTGCCATTGATCTGGGCTCAACCACCATTGCCGCGCATCTGTGCGATCTTGGCGATGGGCGGGTTTTGGCCTCAACCGGGCGAATGAACCCCCAAATCCGGTTCGGCGAAGATTTGATGAGCCGCGTGTCCTACGCCATGATGAACCCTGGGGGCGCCCACGACATGACCACCGCCGTGCAAGAGGCCATCGCCGCCCTGGCCACCGACATTGCCCAAGAGGCCGGCATTGGCACACACCAGATTTACGAAGCAGTGGTTGTGTGCAATCCGGTCATGCACCATCTGTTTTTGGGGATTGATCCGGTCGAGCTGGGCCAAGCCCCCTTTGCCCTGGCCACGGCAGATAGTGTTGTGTTGAACGCCCAAGCCTTAAACCTGTCAACGCTTGCTTTGGCGGCGCAGGTGTATCTTTTGCCCTGTATCGCGGGCCATGTGGGGGCCGATGCCGCCGCTGTCGCCCTTAGCGAAGCGCCCAACACAGCAAAGGATTTGACGCTGATCGTCGATGTGGGGACAAACGCTGAAATCCTGTTGGGGGATGAAGCCGGGGTTTTGGCGTGTTCTTCCCCCACCGGCCCCGCCTTTGAAGGGGCACAAATCAGTTCGGGCCAACGCGCGGCCCCTGGGGCCATTGAGCGCGTCGAAATCGACCCCACAACCAAAGACCCAAGGTTTCGTGTAATTGGGTGTGATCTATGGTCAGATCATCCTGATTTTGCCCAATCAATCGAAAACATCGGGATCACCGGCATTTGCGGATCGGGCATTATTGAGGCCGTCGCAGAAATGCGCATTGCGGGCCTGCTTGATGCCTCTGGATTGATCGGTGGGCCACAGGCAACAGGCAGCGCGCGGTGCGAACCCGATGGGCGCACATTCTCTTACCTTTTACATGATGGCACCGCCACGGGCGGGCCGCGGATTTTGGTTACACAGGCCGATATCCGTGCAATCCAACTGGCCAAATCGGCGCTATATGCAGGCGCGCGCCTATTGATGGATCGGCGCGGGGTAGATGCAGTGGATCGCGTGGTTTTGGCAGGGGCGTTTGGTGCCCACATCAGCCCCAAACACGCCATGGTGTTGGGGATGATCCCCGACGCCCCGTTGGACAATGTGACCAGCGCGGGAAATGCTGCGGGCCATGGCGCGCGCATCGCCCTGTGTAATCGGGGGGCGCGACAAAAGATCGAAAAAATCGTGCGCCAAATCGATAAGGTTGAAACCGCGATAGAACCAAAATTTCAAGAACATTTTGTCAATGCCAACGCCATTCCCCACGCAACCGACCCGTTTTTGGCATTGGCGAAAATCGTGAACCTACCAAAGGTGGCATTTGGTGCATCGGGGGGCGCATCCGCACAGGGGCGCCGCCGTCGCCGCGCATAGCGAGCGTTACCGCAAAAAGCAGTCGAACACCCCCATAATCCGGCCCGTCAATATGCCGATCATTCCGCCCACGCGGCATCTTCTAGCCGTAATTGCACCTGCTGACGACCATTCCAATGGTTGATCTCAACCCGCCCTGCAACGTGCAGGGCGCGGCCAATGTTTGCTTCTAACAGTGCATCGAGCCCCTTTTGCACGGCATCAAAACAAATGGCGTCGACACACACCGGACCGTCGCGCAAACTGATCTTCAAATGGCCCGTTCCTACGGGGCGCGCGTGCACCACGCGCATGGCGGGGATTGCAAAGCGCGGCGCAGGGGCCGCAGCCCCGAAAGGGCCTGCATTTTCTAATTGTGCAATAAGGTCAGGCGTCAATGCTGTGGGCATTAACACCCCATCCAGGCGCAAATCATGTGCCACCGATTCACCTGCACCGTGGCGTTCTAAAATGTCTGATAATCGGGCCATGGCGGCATTCAGTTGATTGCGGCGCAACGATAACCCCGCCGCCATCGCGTGCCCGCCGCCCTTTTCAATCAATCCTTCTGCGGCCAAACGTTGCACAGCCGCGCCCAGGTCAATACCCGCAACCGACCGGCCCGATCCTTTGCCAATATCACCGTCAAACCCGATCACCACAGCCGGCCGATGCGCGGTTTCTTTCAAACGACTGGCCACAATCCCCACAACCCCGGGGTGCCAGCCCTCACCCGCCGCCCAAACCAATGGTGTATCCAGCCCGCGCGTTTGGGCTTGTGCCAATGCCTCGTCACGCACCTGTGCTTCAATGGTGCGGCGATCTTGGTTTAGGCTGTCTAATCGTTTGGCCAAAACTTCGGCCTCTGCCATGTCAAGGGTGGACAGCAGCCGCGCGCCCAAATCCGCCGCACCGATGCGTCCGCCTGCGTTGATCCGAGGCCCAAAAACATAGCCCAGATGATAACTATCCGGCGCACGATTAAGCCGGGCCACATCGCTAAGCGCCACAAGACCGGGCCGCACGCGACGGGCCATAACCTTCAACCCTTGGCGCACGAATGCCCGGTTGACCCCAATCAAGGGGGCCACATCGGCCACTGTTGCCAAGGCCACCAGATCCAGCATCGCCATCAAATCGGCACCGGATTGACCGCGGGTGCGTAAACGACGGTTGAGTTCCACCATCAACAAAAACACCACCCCCGCCGCGCATAGATGACCTAAGGCGCCGGTTTCATCTTGCCGGTTTGGGTTCACGACAGCGATGCAATCGGGCAATGTAGGCAGTGCCAAATGATGGTCCAACACCACCACATCGGCCCCTTTGGCGGCGGCGATGGGATCGTGGCTTAAGGTGCCACAATCAACACAGATAATTAGATCATGGGTTTCGGCCAATGCCGCCATGGCAGGTGCATTGGGGCCATACCCTTCGTCGATACGATCAGGCACGTAAAGCGTGGCCGTCTGCCCCATCTGCCGCAACCAATCGACCAAAAGCGCGGCAGAGGCACCCCCATCCACATCATAATCGGCAAAAATCGCAATACGTTGCCCATGGGCAAGGGCGGCTAAAATCCGCTCAGCCGCTGGATCCATGTCGCGCAGGACCATTGGGTCAGGCAATAAATCACGTAAGGATGGCGAAAGATATGCCGCCGCCATGGCCGGTTCCACGCCTTGTCGCGCCAACACGTGCGCCACCAGCGGCGATGAGACGTGCGTCTGCTGCATCAAAGCGTGGGCAAGGCGCGCCTCAGTGGCGCCAAGACCAACCCAGCGGCGACCGGTAAGCGAATGTTCAACCCCCAACATGGCGTCGGGGACAACAATATGATGTGGTGCATTCATGTCATCAGTCTACAGACAGATGCGCGCCGTGTCACCCCTCGCGCACAGGATTACGATACGTAATCCGCCGCACTGATCCCGTTTTCGACCGCATCAATATTGTTTCGGCCGTCAGATACCCAACCTCGCGCTTGATCCCGGGCAAGATCGAGCCATCGGTTACGCCTGTTGCGGCAAAAATCACATCCTGCATGACCATATCATCACGGGTGTATATGCGTGATAAATCGGTAATATCGGCCTTTTCTGCCCGCGCTTTTTCATCGTCATTGCGAAACAAAAGCCTACCAAACATTTGCCCACCCATACATTTTAACGCCGCAGCGGCCAACACGCCCTCGGGCGCGCCACCTGCGCCCATATACATATCTATGCCGGTTTTTTCCGCCTCGGCGGTATGGATCACACCCGCCACATCGCCATCGGGGATCAACCGAATCGCACATCCCGTCTGGCGCAGTTCGGTAACCATTGCGGCATGGCGCGGGCGTTCTAAAACGCAAACTGTGATGTCGTCCGCCGAACATCCTTTGGCCGTGGCCAGGGCATCAACACGCGCGGCAACAGGCATATCAAGCGCGACAACCCCATCGGGGTATCCAGGACCAATGGCCAATTTATCCATATAGACATCCGGTGCATGTAACATTGATCCACGCGGCCCCATGGCAATTACAGTTAACGCATTTGGCATATCCTTAGCGGTCAGCGTCGTGCCCTCTAACGGATCAAGTGCAATATCCACCTCTGGGCCGTGACCGGTGCCCACCTGTTCCCCAATGTATAACATGGGGGCTTCGTCCCGTTCACCTTCGCCGATGACCACAACACCGCGGATGTCGAGGCTATTTAGCTGCGCGCGCATGGCATTCACGGCGGCCTGATCGGCGGCTTTTTCATCGCCGCGCCCGATCAGTTTGGCCGAGGCCATGGCGGCGGCCTCGCTCACCCGGGCCAGGCCAAGGGATAGCATACGATCGTTAAAATCGGTGGACTGTGGCATGGATAAAACCTTTCCGTCAAACATCCTCAATACGTAATGCCACGGGGGCACCGGTTAAAACACCCGTTTTGGGTAACACGGCCAGCGCGGTGGTTAGCGCGTCGTGCGCGGCCTTGTGGGTGACAAACAACACCGGTGCGTGATCCGCGCCCTGGTGATCGTATTGGCGCATCCGGTCGATCGAAATGCCCGCATCGCCCAGAACGGCGGCGATTTTGGCCAAAGCACCGGGTTTATCCGTCAACCCCATCCGCAAATAATACCGCGCCGGTGATGCAGCCGTGGCGGGGGGGGCAATTTGCAACATGGTTGCCGGAATACCAAAGGTCGGCACACGAATACCGCGGGCGATGTCGCAAACATCGGATAAAACCGCGCTGGCCGTGGGCCCCGCACCCGCACCCGCGCCGCGTAGCACGATCTGGCCAACATTATTGCCCTGTAAAACAATCATGTTTGTGCCGCCATCCAACTGTCCCAAGGGGGAGGTTGCGGGCACCAAACAAGGCGACATGCGTTGTTCCAACCCGCGCCCGTTCATTTGTGCAACACCCAACAATTTGATCTTATACCCCATGTCACCGGCGCGGCGAATATCTTCGATTGTGATGGATTCGATCCCTTCCAGGGCAACGGCACCGAAATTCACCTGTGTGCCATAGGCGATTGCGGCCAATAGGGTTAATTTATGCGCCGCATCAATCCCCCCAACGTCGAGTTTTGGATCAGCCTCTAAATACCCCAACGCATCAGCTTCTTCAAACGCTTGGGTATAGGTTAGGTCCGCGTTTTCCATGCGGGTTAAGATATAGTTGCAGGTGCCGTTCATTACACCCATGACGCGATCAATGGTGTTGCCCGCCAACCCTTCGGTCAATGTTTTGATGATTGGGATACCGCCTGCGACCGCAGCTTCAAACCGCAACACGCGGCCCCTGTCCTCGGCCGCTTGGGCCAACGTATGACCATGCACCGCAAGCATTGCCTTATTTGCGGTTACCACATCCTTGCCTGCGGCAATAGCGGCCCGAACGGCGGCGACAGCAGGGCCGTCGACGCCCCCCACCAATTCAACAAAAATATCCACATCGTCCCGCACGGCAAGGGCAGTTGGGTCGTCTTCCCACCCATAAGTGTCAACCGAAACGCCACGATCTTTGGTGCGATCACGGGCGGAAACGGCGGCGATGGTGATGGGGCGACCACAGCGTGTGGCCAACAAATCTGACTGCCGCTGTATGATTTTCACAACCCCTACACCCACTGTGCCAAGCCCGGCAATCCCAAGACGCAAAGGGGTGGTCATGGCAGATCTCCAACAAAGGGGTACGTTGATGTCGGCGCCGTGTTAAACGTTTCGCCACCGCGCCGCAATGTGGGGGTTAAAGGTTTTGTTGGCGCAGCGTGTCTGAACGGCGTTCTAAGTTTTCGCGTCGGGTTTGCAATGCGGCCCCATCATCGGCGGCGGATCGGGGCAATATGGCATCGGCCCGCATCAACAGATCGTCCATCGGGGCAAGCGTCGGAAAATCCGCCGTGCGCAGGGTAACGGCATCTGCCCCATCATCTAAGTTAGGCCACGGTGCCCCACACGCAGAAACAATCAGGCACAAATAAAACACAAACCACCGTGCGGGATTGGCCCCGCGCCAACATACACCGCGCCCCATCATGCACCGCTTGGAACATTCATCTGCTGAACCGCCTTTGGAAAGGGCACTAGGCGGCCTTGGCGTTCGTCCCACAATTTTAACGTGAACGATCGCAATGCCTCGGCCCAACCAATGGTTTGCACCTCATACTTTTTGCGTAAGGCATTATGGCATTTTCGTAACCGGTAGCTTGGGATATTTGCATTGAAATGATGGATGTCATGATAGGCGATATTGCCTGTTCCCAAATCCCACCACCATCCAAGGTCAAGCGCCGAGGATCCCTGCAATGCCGCACGCGCGGGGTTTAACGCAGGTTTACGATCCCACCACGTGTCTTCGAAATTGTGTTGCAGATACACCAGAAACACCCCGATACATCCGGCAACAAACACTGTTGCAGCATAAATGATAAGACCCGGACCACCGGCCAAATACCAAATCATAAAAACCCATGCCGCAATGCCCACGTTGTGCGCCAACACGGCAAATGGCGCGATCCGCCCGGCGTTTTTGGGCCACCGATAGGCCAGCACATAGGTAAATATCCCGCCCAC
>CALFSY010000174.1 GCA_937916365.1 uncultured Jannaschia sp.
CTTACCCATCAACCACCCCGCCGCGCAGATCGGGGCAGAGGCAGGAATCGCCACAGCAGAAGCACCCGCGCAGGCCACGCCCCAAGCCACCCAATCCCTGCAAGGGCTAGAAGGCTTTGCCCCAACAATATCAGTGTTATAGCGGACAGCTAGTCATCATATACTGCTATAATATAGTTACTATTAAGGTATCTGATAGCTACCTATTAGCTATCAGATATTATTTACTATCTGGTAGCTATCTGCTATCATAAATAAAACGAATCAAAAGGTTAAAAAATGTCCGTGATTTCTTTCGCAAATCCTAAAGGTGGAGCCGGTAAAACAACCACAGCCCTTTTATTAGCCAGCGAACTGGCGAGTAAAGGGGCGCAAATTACAATCATTGATGCCGATCCTGAAAAGTGGATATCGCAATGGAGCACTTTGCCAGGAAAGCCCGATAGCATAAACATTATTGGCGAAGTCACGGAAGATAGCGTCGTCGACCTTATCGAAGAAGCCGCTCAACATTCGCAGTTTGTCGTGGTTGATTTGGAAGGCACAGCAAGCCTGATGGTAGCCAATGCTATTGGCATGTCTGATCTTGTGGTTATCCCAATTCAGGGATCATCTATGGACGCCAAGGGCGGCGCAAAAACTATTCGTCTTATTCGTAATCAGGAACGTATGGCTCGCCGTGTGATCCCTCATGCTGTAGTTCTAACGCGAACCAGTGCGGCCGTCACATCGCGCGCTTTGCGAAATGTACAAGATCAGCTTTTGCAAGCTGGAATTGATGTGTTTGCAACCGCGATCGTTGAGCGCGCAGCCTTTCGGGACCTTTTTGATTATGGTGGTTCCCTTGCCAGTCTTGACACAGCGCGCGTGAGTAATGTTGAGAAAGCCCGCGTTAACGCTCAAGAGTTTGCTGGCGAGGTATTATCACGTCTCAAGGCCGCCGATCAAATAAAAAGTCAAACCAAAAAGGCTATATAGTATGGGAAATGAACGCGCTAATCTTGGCTTTGGTGAAGAACTTGATCGGTTTGACCCCAATGACTGGTCGCCCCGCGATAAAAATGTAGGCCATAATCTTCCAAAACCCCAAGATACACGAGATATTGCCCAGGCAACAGGGTTTCAAAGCCGTGAACCTGTCAACGCCAAATCCGTTAGCAAACAACGCAGACGGCGGACAGGGCGCAACGCGCAATTCAATATTAAAGCCAAGCCTGAAACTATTGAGGCTTTTTGTGCGATTGCAGATCAGAATGAATGGGGCCTTGGTGAGACGTTGGAATATGCTGTTGCGCTTTTGCAAGATCACTATACCTCACTTCAAAAGTGAGCTTGAATTAAGTAGAAAACACGGCCTCCGCATCACCAAGTGAGATCAAAGGCGCATGGAAATCATTCCATAGGTCATCAGTTAAACCAACCATATGAATTAGAATTTAGCATAGCAATAATGTTGATTATGTCTTCAGTCTTATGAATTTTGCACACGCCTGCATGATGTAGATTATTGGTCAAGATTTGGGGTTTTGTTGGTATCCCTCCCCACGATGTGGAAAAATCCTTGGCGCGTTGCGGTATCTGTGACAAACTTGTGACGAATCCGCCCCCGATTCCCCGGCGGGCGGACAAATATAACTAAAACCAAGGAGGCAGAGCAGACCTCTTAACACAGAAAAACCCGCCAAAGGCGGGTCATTCATAATCCGAACGATTAGAGAAAGAACTATAGCAGGTTTACTTTCTCAAATTTTTGGATCGATTGCAAGTGTTTTCTTGCCACGGGTTTTTGCGGCCTGATGAATGGCTGTTTTTGGCGGTTTTCCAACATAATAAGGAGAACCAACATATGACATTTAGACCTTTATCCAGTGCCGCCGGTTTGGTGGTTGAACACTATTGTAACCCTGATTCGCCCAGGCCGCTGCGGGCGACCGGCGTTTCTTTTGTGCCGGTGCGCCGCCAATCGGTTTGCCTGGGACGTTTTGAAGGTGTTTTTTGGAAGCCCATGAAACGCCAAGAGGGGCGGCGCATTGTGCTGGCCGCCCGCCGTTATGAATTGCAAACCCGCGTCACTGGCAAGCGCATCGGCGCATTGGGGCATGTGGCCTTAGAGATCATTGATTATCTGGCTAATCTTTTTGATCCGCGTGACGGGCGGTTAGAGCCCTCCATCGTTCATCTGATGGATAAGCTCAAGCGGTCTAAAGACGCTGTCGTGCGGGGGTTGGCCAATCTACGTTCACACGGCTTTTTAGACTGGATCAGGCGGTATATTCCCACAGGGGAGGAGGGACGTAGCCCAAAGATCAAACAAACCAGCAATGCCTATCGGTTAATGATGCCCGCACGGGCAAAACACAAGCTCGGGCGCTACGCTCAGACGCCGCCTTTACCCGATGACGCTTTACACAGGATACAACACCACGAACAGGCATTTCAGGATTTTATCG
>CALFSY010000175.1 GCA_937916365.1 uncultured Jannaschia sp.
AATGCGTCATGTAAATGTGTATATCCGTATTCCCAGCTTAATTGTGCCGCCACGGGGCGTAGCGCCCGCGCAAGATCGCGTGCCGCGCTGTGTTTGGCCAGGTCCAACGCCCCTGGCAAATGTGCGGCAACGGGTTTGTGTTCGCCTGCGCGCGGGATCAAAATTGGGTTGTCCGAAATCGCACAAGATACCGCCGCCCGCACCGTTTCAAGGTGGGCATTAATCTGCGCGCTGCCCCCATCGGAGCATTGGTTATAAAGCATTTTGAACTGGGCCAGCACATCAAACCACCCCGCATGATCCGAAAGACGGGGTGCCGAAAGATGGGGCGCCAAAACATAAGATGTGGTAAGATTGGGGGATGTCAAAGTGTCACGTTGGGGTAGGGGCCTTTAAGGGCGTTTACGTAGTATTTTGCAGGGCAATATCGTGCCGCAGTTCATCGCGCCGCCATTTGGTTGTGTTTGCGCCCCATGAATTCTTTGGCGGTTTCCACGGCCACGGCGGCGTCGCGGCAATAGGCATCGGCCCCAATGGCGCGCCCGAATTCTTCGTTCAACGGGGCGCCCCCCACCAATACGATATAATCGTCACGAATGCCTTTTTCGGTCATCGTGTCGATAACAACCTTCATATACGGCATTGTGGTGGTCAGTAACGCGGACATGCCTAATATGTCGGGGGCTTCGGTCTCTAACGCTTCTAAATAGGCTTCGACCGCGTTGTTGATGCCCAGATCCACAACCTCAAATCCCGCGCCTTCCATCATCATCGACACCAGGTTTTTGCCGATGTCGTGAATGTCGCCTTTGACTGTGCCGATCACCATTTTGCCAATTCGTGGTGCGCCGGTTTCGGCCAACAATGGTTTAAGGATCGCCATGCCGCCCTTCATGGCATTGGCGGCCATCAAAACCTCGGGCACAAATAAAATGCCGTCGCGAAAATCGTTGCCAACGATGGTCATGCCGCCGACCAAGGCTTTGGTCAAAACGTCATAGGGCTGCCATCCGCGTTCCAGCAGGATGTTCACACTTTCTTCGATTTCTTCTTTCAGGCCATCGTAAAGGTCATCGAACATTTGTTGAACCAGCTCTTCGTCGTCAAGCTCGCTCAAAACAATGTCGTCTTCTTCGTCGGACATGGCGCATCTCCCGATTCAAAGGCTTCGCGCAATGCGCGTTGGACGATAGCTATCGTGTGGGAAATTTTCCACAATACGTTTTGCGACATTGTTACGGCAGCCCGCGACCAAGGGTTGCAGATGTTCTATATTTGTTCTATTTTTGGGTTATGACTCGAATACCGGACATACCGCCGCAGCGCCTAAAGGCGCGTGGCGCAACCACGAATCAGGTGGGGCGATTTGAACGCTATGGGCGTGAGGCCGTGGTTGATGAATGGCAGGGCGATTTCAATACACAGGATGATTTGCCGCCCCTCCGCACAGAGGTATCGGATGAACGCCCGCGCACGATCATCACGCGCAATAAATCCCCCGATCTAAGTTTTGATCGGTCTATCAATCCCTATCGTGGGTGTGAACACGGGTGTATTTACTGTTTTGCGCGCCCGTCGCACGCCTATCTGGGCCTATCGCCGGGGCTGGATTTTGAAACGAAACTCATCGCGCGGCCCGATGCCGCCAAGGTTTTGGAACGTGAACTGCGCCGCCAATCTTATCGGCCTGCGGTGATTGCCATCGGCACAAACACCGATCCTTACCAACCCATTGAACGGGATCGTGGCATTATGCGCGCGATTTTACAGGTTCTGTCCGATTATCGTCATCCGGTGGCCATTGTGACCAAAGGTATGTTGATCGAACGTGATGTCGATATTTTAGGCGAAATGGGGCAGGTGGGTCTAACCCGTGTGGGCATTTCAATCACGACATTAAATGCAGATCTGGCGCGCAAGATGGAACCGCGATGTCCCAGTCCGCAACGCCGCTTGCGGGCCATTGAGACATTAACCAAAGCGGGGTGCCCCGTCCGCATCATGGCCTCGCCCTTAATCCCCGGTTTAACCGATCATGAGCTTGAGGCAATTTTGCAAGCCGGTCGTGATGCCGGCGCCGTGGCGGCCAGCACGATTCCCCTGCGCCTCCCGCGTGAGGTATCGCAGCTTTGGCAGGATTGGTTGGCCCAACACTACCCCGAACGCCAAGCGCGCGTGATGTCAAAGCTGCGCGATATTCATGGCGGGCGCGATTATGACCCCGATTGGGGCAAACGCATGATGGGCCGTGGAATATGGGCAAAGCTGATCCGCACGCGATTTGAACGCGCCATAAAGGCAATGGGCCTAGACCAAACGCACCCGCCCTTGCGCACCGATCTTTTTTGTCGCCCCCCGCGCCCCAACGACCAGCTTTGTTTACTTTAAGGGGAGTGTTCTCAACGGGGGGATCCGAATACTATCTGCATGTCACACAAATTGCGGCGTCATGGCAAATACCCTGGCCAAAACAATCCGACGGATCAGCCCGCCGTGATCTGTTCACCGGCCAGATGGCGAATACGCCCGATCATCGCCCGCAACCCGTTGGATCGTTGTGCCGACAGATGGTCGCGCAGCCCAAGCCGTGCCAATTCGGCCTCAGCATCAACGTCTAACACCGCCGCTGTGGTTAACCCATCATAGAGTGCATGCAAAACGGCGATCAATCCGCGCACGATGATCGCGTCGCTGTCACCTTGGAAATGAAAAATGGCGTTAGAGCCTTGGCCGTTGATGTGCGGTAATATCCAAACTTGGCTGGCGCATCCCGTGACCTTGGTGGCAGGCTGTTTCACAGCAGCATCCATTGGGGGCAACGCTTTGCCCAATTCGATCACATGGCGATAGCGATCTTCCCAATCGTCCAGAAATTCAAACGTTTCGGCAATATCTTCAAACGCCGCACGTGCCATAATACCATCCACCTTTGTTATAATGTGTCGCCCATTGCGCCTGCATTTTATCGTTCAACACCACATTGGTTGGTGTGGCCTTAGGGTTCATCCATGTGCGCATCATCATCGTTGACCCGATTTATTTCTGTGGGTGGGGGCGGTTTGCCCACGCCTTTGAAAATGGCCTTTAAGGGTATGGCCCATGCCACCCCGGCAATTACATATACCCCAAATTCCACCCATATGGGCATATCACCCAAAAGGCTGATCCCCCACCACACCAAACCGATATACACTGGCAATCCGATGACCAGGATGGCCAATGCAAGGCGACGGCGGGTTGTATATTGTATTGCCATATGCGCCCCTTAGGTTAAACCCGTGTTTGCATTTTCCCCAAACGGATCGGCGATCACAATCGTGTCTTGCCGTTCGGGCGATGTTGAAACAACCGCGACGGGGCAGTCGATCAAATCTTCGATCCGGCGAATATAGGCAATGGCCGCTGCCGGCAGATCGGCCCACGATCGCGCGCCTTTGGTTGAGCTGCGCCACCCTGGCATCGTTTCATAAATGGGCGTGACGCGGGATTGATGGGTTTCGGCAACGGGCAAATGGTCAACCCGCGTGCCGTCTAAATCGTATCCAACGCATATTTGCAGTGTGTCAAAGGCATCTAACACGTCAAGTTTGGTCAATGCGATGCCATCGGCGCCCGAGGTCACGCATGTTTGCCGCACCAGGGCTGCATCAAACCATCCGCACCGGCGCGTGCGGCCGGTTGTGGTGCCGACTTCGTGCCCCAGTTCTGCCAAACGTTGCCCCGTTTCATCATGCAGTTCGGTTGGAAACGGGCCTGCACCTACGCGGGTGGTATAGGCCTTTACAATGCCTAACACATAATCAATCGCCCCAGGGCCCAACCCCACGCCCGTTGCCGCCTGTCCGCCCAATGTGTTGGACGAGGTGACGAACGGATACGTGCCAAAATCAACGTCCAACAGCGCGCCTTGCGCCCCTTCAAACAAAATGCGTTGGCCGGATTGGCGCGCGTTGGCCAGGATGCGCCACACCGGGCCTGCAAAAGGCAAAATTTTTGGCGCAATAGCATGTAATGCGGCCAATAATTCCGCCCGATTGATCGGCGGCACCCCAAACCCATGCCGCAGCATATCATGGTGCGCCAACGCGCGGTCTAACCGCGCCTCTATCGTTGCGGTGTCGCCCAAATCCGCCACACGCACTGCACGGCGGCCAACCTTATCCTCATACGCTGGGCCGATCCCCCGCCCCGTGGTGCCGATTTTGGCGCCTGCGTTTCGCGCGGCCTCGCGCATTTGGTCCAATTCGGCATGATAGGGCAGGATCAGGGGGGTGTTTTCCGCAATGATAAAGGTTTCGGGTTTTATATCAATTCCTTGCGCGCCAATCTGTGCCATCTCGGCCACCAAATTCCAGGGGTCAAGCACAACACCATTGCCAATAACGTTCAATTTTCCTGCCCGCACCACGCCCGATGGCAGCACGTGCAATTTATGCACCCGCCCATCAATGACCAACGTATGGCCTGCGTTATGGCCGCCCTGAAATCGCGCAATCACATCGGCCCGCGCCGCCAACCAATCAACGATTTTACCTTTGCCTTCGTCCCCCCATTGGGCCCCGAACACAACGATAGAGGTGTTTGCCATGTTTTGGCGCCTTTCCCCAAAAGGTGGTGATTTTGTGTCAAATGTGTGGTATGCGATATTTACGATCAAAGTCCATGCCTAACACATTCTAGGGTTTGGATATATTTTAGCACGAAAGGGCTACAATAATGGCACATCATACCACCCTCACCCCACAATCCGAAAACGGCGTAACCGCACCAACCCCACATCAAACCCGGGCTGAACACGCCCGAAAAAGCACCTGGTTTCTCTGGCTGGAAATCGGGGCAGTGACCGCAGGGATTGCCGCTCTGTTTCTTACCCTGCATCAGATTAGGCAAGAAGGTCTGGCGCGCAACTGGGCACTGCTGACCACCCGCGCCTCTGGCAATAGTGGCAAAGTGGAGGCTTTGGAATACCTCGCTGCGCGGGGTCAGGTGCTGGATGGCATCGACCTGTCGTGCGAAACAATGAACGGGATGGAGAAAAATAAAGACAATACGATGGACTGCGTACGTCCCACATACTTGGTTAACTTAGACGTTTCAGCAGGAATTTTTGGGGCCCCTGTGTCTTTCCAAGATGCCGACCTGAGTGATGTAAACCTGAGCAATGCCGACCTGACAGGTACTAACTTGCATAGTGCTAATCTAAGGGATGCTGATCTGCACGCTACAAACTTAAGTAAGGCTATCTTAAATAATGCTGATCTTCGAGGAGCTGAGCTGATTGGAGCCAACCTGAGTGGAGTTGATTTTAGAAGCGCTATAGATGTCAGACCCACTAACTTTGTTAGCGCCTGGGCTTGGGCCGATCAGCCCCCCATAAGTCTATCTATTATCATTGATCTTTGCGTTTTTGATTCGGCGATTCATGAACGACGCGAACGCCCAAACCCTTGCAC
>CALFSY010000176.1 GCA_937916365.1 uncultured Jannaschia sp.
TCGACCAACAAGGGCACCACCATCCCTGTAGAAACTAAGATCAGGGCGGGTTCTAAAATCATCTGAATCAATAAAAACGAAACCATAGAAATAATCGCGAACCTCTTCCCCGTCTAAAATCACCATTTCAGTGCCTTCATAAACGCGCATTCGTAACCTATTACTTCTGCTCCCTTGTTCATTATTAAAAAAACGAAAAGTATGCCCTTCTGACGTGAAATCATCTAAGATATAAATAGCCGTCCCAGGGCTATGCAAATTACAATAATGTGTTGGTTCTGGGACGTAATCCAAAAGAAATCCATCTTCTTCATCAAAGGCAAAGGTGGTTTGGGGGATTAGGATAAATATTGAGATGATAAATAACTTTTTCATTGCGTCTCATTTTCCTTTTTTGGCGCGGCGGCAATGTGGATCGCCTCAATGTCATCGGGGTTCGCGAACAGGCCACGCCAGATTAGGGTGATACGATGCTGACCACGGCCTGGGTCGGTGATGTCGATGGCGACATCAGTCAGGTGAAGGCGGGCTTTGGGGCCATCCGCTGTGTCTCTATGGGCCGCAACGCCGACGGTGGGCAGCGTGAATTCAATCGGGGCCGGATCGTGACGAAACCCTATAAGGATGAATTGCTCTCCGCCCGTCAGATAAGGCTCCAACTGCAAGCGCTTGGGCGCGGCATTCCAAAAGGCAAAAGAATAATCCTTGGGCATGCGCGGGTGGCGGGTGGTCTTCCACGCGTCGTCAAAGGTGCCCGCCTCTGAGCGGCGCGGCAGCCAGGCTTTGGCAATCGGGCCAAGCCCATGCACGGTCATGTTGGCCTTGATATCGCCCGCCATGAACTCGGTAATGTCACCGATTTGCGGGACTGGGATTGGATCATCGTGTTCCAACAGCTTGTTGTTTACAAAGCCTTTGCCAACCGGATTGAACTCATAGAATTCTGGCTCTTCATCGGTTGGGGCAGCCCCACCATAAGCCAACTCATAGCGGATCGGAACTTCTTTTACAGGCTCAGGGTCGGAGAGTTTCCACTTACCCTTTGACTTGCGCCATTCCGACGGACCGCGCACATAGAACTCATAAAAGACGCGGTCCTTGACCTCAATCGACACGGGCCACTCGGGCATTTCTGCGCCTTCCGGTGAACGGGCAACCGCACTAACTGTCACATCCGTACGCGGCTTCGAAGGCGCGATTTCTTGCTCCACCTTCAGCGAAGACACATTCTCCTCACCCCAAAACGTATCCACCTCAACAATCGGCGGTTGGTCTTTGATCACCCCCAACCCGCCA
>CALFSY010000177.1 GCA_937916365.1 uncultured Jannaschia sp.
TTCCGCCAATCGGATAGGAACGGGCCGTAAAACGCGGTTTGATAGCGGTCTTGCGTGTGATCCACACCAAAAAAATGCCCCCCTGGGCCGACCTGGGCAATCGCGTCAATCGCCAAATCATCGGGGCCGGTGCCCAGGATTTCGGGTTCAAAATACCTCTGAATCTGCTGTAACACTTCACAATCCATGATGAATTTTTCGGGGCTGGCGATCAAGCCGCCCTCTAACCATCCGGCGGCGTGATAGACGATGTTGGTGCCCGATTGCACGGCGGCCCATAAACTGGCCGTGGTTTCCCACATGGCCTGTCCGTCGGGCACATTGGCCGCACACACGCCCGAGGATCGCATCGGCACCCCGTAAAACCGCGCCATTTGGCCGGTGATTTGGGTGGCGCGGATGTATTCAGGCGTGCCAAAGGCCGGCGCCCCCGATTTCATATCAACGTTTGAGGTAAAGGTGCCAATCACAACAGGCGATCCCGGCGCGATATATTGCAACAACGCGATGGCGGCCAACCCCTCGGCCAGGCTTAACGCCACAGCACCCGCCAACGTAACGGGCGCCATCGCCCCTGCCAATGTGAACGGGGTAACAACCGTGGGCTGCCCGCGGCGGGCCAGGCGCATGGCGCCATCCAGCATGGGAAAATCATGTTTCAAAGGCGAGACCGAGTTGATGTTGGTATACATGCGCGGGGTGGCGTCAAATTCTGCGTGGGTCAGGCCGCCTGCAATGCGCACCATTTCCATCACATCCTCCACCCGTTCCGCACCCAGAGAATAGGCGTGCGCGACCTTATCGGTCAGGGTTAGTTTTTCATACAAACACTCTAGGTGCCGAACACTGGGGTGCACATCAATGGGTTCCACCGGATAGCCACCGGCAAAATGAATGCAGTTAAAATACTGCGTCAGTTTGATAAATTCTTTGTAGGTTTCAAAATCGCCCGAACGTTTGCCGCGTTCCAAATCCCAGGCATTGGGGGGTGAAGATACGTTGCCAAACAAAATATGTTTGCCGCCGATTGGCAGGGTTCGGGCCGGATTGCGTGGCGTGATGGTAAACTCGGCGGGGGCTTGGGCCACCATTTCCATCACAAATGCGGGGTCAAAGCGCGCATTCGGCCCTTCAATTTTGCACCCCGCGCGGCGCAGATGGGCCAAAGCCTCATCATTCAAAAACTCAATCCCGATCTCGGACAGGATGCGCATGGCCCCGGTATGAATGGCCTGCACGCCGGTTTCATCAAGGGGTTCGGTGGGTGCATCGGTGTTGATGGGAATACGCCAGGGGCTTTGGTCAATCACGGCGGTGCCCGCACGGGCGGCATGGGCGCGGCGGCCACCGCTTCGGCGGCGGCGTTGGGTGGCCTCGGTCATTGTCTTGCCCTCCGATATTTATATCACCCGTGACATGGTGATGGCGGGAGGCATGGGGCATTTTTACAATCGGCCCGCGCCTACGCCCAGCAATTTGGGTGATTTGCATTTGGATGATATTTGCCCATGATCGACCCTTTAAGTTTTCGGATTGCGACTGATCGCGTCGCTTTTCGGATGATCGTGGGGGATTTCGCCGCATCTTAGGCACGTTTTCGCGCCACCATACCCATTGCGGTTGGCGACCCAAAATGGCATGATTATATCAAACATATGGATTGGCGATTTTGCGTGCACCTTCGCATAATCCATGATGTGGTTGGTAAACGCTAAAGGTATTTGGTCATGCGGTGGATTGTTCGCATTTTCATGGTTTTGCTGGTCGTCGTTGTGTTGGCGGTGGGCGCGCTTTTCCTTATTCCGGCAGAACGCATTGCCGCGCTGGCCACGGACCAGATCAGCGCGGCCACAGGACGCGATGTTTCGGTAAACGGGGATGTGCGGCCCAGGGTTTGGCCGTCCCTAGGCGTAGAATTGCAAAACATCGAAATCGGCAATCCCGATTGGGTTAACGAAGGTCCCCTTATTACGGCAGAGGCGTTGGCCATTCGCGTGCCATGGACCACCATTTTTTCAGGCCAGGTGGCGGGTGAGGAGCTAACCCTTGTATCCCCGCGCGTAACATTGGTGCGTGCCGCCGACGGACGGGTTAGTTGGGCCATACCCACCGAAAACACAGAAAATACCACGGGCACGGCACCCGATAACGCCGCATCGACATCGGGCAATGCGACGGCGTTTTCGCTGAACCAAGCCCGACTTAGCGATGCGGCGTTTGTCTATATCGACCATGGCACGAACCAACGGATTGAGGTTTCCAATCTAAACGCAGACATTACCTTGCCCGCAACCGGCCAAGCGATGTTAGACGCACAGGCAACCTTTGCAGGCACGTCGTTGGCCATTGATGTTGAAATTGATGGATTAAACGACCTATTGGCAGGGGGAATGCGCCCGATTGAGGCCAGATTAGATTGGGGCGATGGGCAAGGCCATTTCGATGGCGTGGTTTCATTGGCCCCGGCATTGGACGGTGTCTTGAATGTATCGGGGCGCAATCTTGCCACCTTAATCGGCCTAACAGGGCAACCTGCACCTGCGCCATTATCGGGGGCAGCGTTTGGCGTAGATGGGCGTGTTGCATTGACCACAGATCAAAGTGTGCACCTGCGCGACGGACAAATCACCTTTGACGATGCGCGCATCACAGCGGAATTTGACCTACTACCGGGTGAGGCGCGCCCATTAATTCGCGGCGTGATCCAAGGCGATACGCTGCGTTTACCCGAAACGACAACCACGGCATCAACCGAAAACGCAACCGCCGGTGGCACAGCCGGGGGGGGCAGTGGCGGGTGGTCAACAGATCCCATTGATGTATCGGGGCTTTTCGCCGTGGATGCGGACATTGATCTAAACCTCGGGGCGCTTGACCTGGGCGATACCCAAATTGGGCCCATTGATATGCGCGTGACCAACACCGATGGCCGCGCTGTGTTTGATATAGATCGGGTGGGCCTTTTCGATGGTATGATAACGGGGCAATTCGTGGCCAACGGTCGCGGCGGTCTGTCTGTGCGAACCGATTTGAATATCGCCGGCGTTGAATTGGTTTCAATGGTATCGGCTCTTGCCGGATCAGATCGATTGCATGGCACCGGGAACATGAGCCTGCAGGTATTGGGTGTGGGCAATGATATGGCTACCCTTATGCGTTCGCTCGACGGGCAGGGGGATCTTGCCATTGGCGCGGGGGAAGTGCGAGGTTT
>CALFSY010000178.1 GCA_937916365.1 uncultured Jannaschia sp.
AACGCACGGCGCGGGGCGCGCGGGGTCAAAGGCACCCCGGTTAAGTTATATTTTTTGGGAATTATATCGCAAAGTAACATTTTTGGTTAGTTTATGTTTGGCGTTTCCCTCGCCCAGGGGTAGCGGGATTAAAAAAGAACGCCATCACTTGTTCGTCTGACAGGGCGGGCATGTCATATTCCTGCTCTAATTCAGCTTTAGATGGCTGATAATGGGAATCAGCAAGTTTGTCTTTTATTTCTATTGGTTTTTGTTTTTCCATTAAACTAGCCTTGCTTGCGTTTTTGTCTCGTTCTTTTTTTGTTGCAGGGTGGGTGGGTGCATAAATGTTTTCCCATCCATTATTTCTTCTGCGGTTAATATCTGGACGCGATTAAACGTGCCTGTAAATACTCCATTAGGGGTTTCATGATTATATTCGATTTTACCCGCCTTATCAGCAGCTATAACCATTGCATCGCTTGGCTCTTTATCCAATATCATAAAGCCCATATCAGCGCTGAAATCCTGCATTGTGCCCTTGAGTTCACGGATCATTGCGGGGGCGGCCTGCGCCCCTGTTTTGACACTAAAGACGGCTTTACCAAAATTATTATCACCGAGATGAATCGTTAATTCGCCGTCAACCCCGCCGTCGCCCGACTTGCGGGGGTTGGGGAAGCCGCCCACGCGCCGCACAAGCCAATCTTGCTTTTCATAGGGGTCGAGCCGATCATATTCGGCGAATGTATCTGGGTTGCTTTCAACAATTTTTATATCTTGCCCAGTTTCTTCTTTTATTCTGGCTTTCACTTCGTCGCAAGCAACCCCGCTAATATCTATCCCGATCCATCTGCGTGCTTGGCCTCCCATATTCCCTTTCATCATACCATCATAGGGCTTAATTGCGGCCTCAACCGTGGTGCCGCACCCACAAAACGGGTCCAACACAAGGTCGCCTGGCTTGCTACTGGCTAGGATAATACGGCGAAGCAGCTCAATCGGTTTTTCAGTAGGATAGTCCCGCTTGTTTCTTTTGCCACGTATTGCTTTTATATCTAGCCACAGATTATCAAGCGCAATACCTTTGGCGTCATGTAAATATTTTTTATATTGCCATGGGCTATTATCGCCTGATCTTTGTAGTAAACCTGCTTGATATTTTCTTTCCATATTTTCAGGGCTAAACGCCATGCACGTGTTATGCCGCGAAAATTATATTTTTTGTTGCCGCCGCTTTCATTTGTGCAAGGTAAAAGCCTATAAGTTCCTTTTGAGTCTTTGTGCTTATAAAATTTTTTGATATATTCTTCAGTATAAGGCATATATTGCTTGTTGTAAATACTATTTTTAGATATAGCATACCATAAAATGGTATCGCATATATTTCCCATTTTTTTACTTGCTAAATTATATTTATCCTGCTTTCTTTTCCATGTAATTTCGTTTCTAAAGTTATCACTACCAAAAATGCCATCCATAATGATTTTCAAATAATGGCTGGCTGTGGGGCCGCAATGTAAATAAATGCTACCTGTTGGTTTTAATATATTTTTTAATAATACAAGTCTTTCTGTCATATAAATAAGATAGTTTAATAGTCGTGAATCGGCGGCATTTCCCATTTCAAGGAACTTAACCCAAGACATAATAAACGCCTTAAATGCCTCTGGCAGATCAAGTGAATTAACAGTATTTTCAAAATTAAAAACTAGTTGTCTCGCCTTTTCGTTAAAGACCCACATATCATGAAAGGCCTTTTGTTGAGCATCCAACCCACCACCGTTAAATATCATATTATATACGCGATTACTGTTAAATGGCGGGTCAAGATAAATCAAATCAACCCGAACACCATTATCTATCAAATAAGCAAGCACATGCTTACAATCCCCCCGATATATTTTTTTTTCAAAATCACGAGTCATGCAATTAAATCCGCATAGCGCAGTCTTTTACCCACCATGCCTTGCACCATCCGTGCCATTTGCTCAATCGTATCATGGCTGCGGGCATTGTGACGGCCCGAAAACTCATGCACATAGCGGTCCAGGTGTTTGGGTGACATCTTATGATACACACCATCAAAACCGCGCTTCATACCCGCCCAAAACGACTCCATGCCGTTGGTATGCGCCATGTCGCGCACATACTCACCCACGCTATGTTTGACGGCCTGATGGGGGCGGGAAAGGCCAATATACGCCCGTGCATCATCGGTATAGACTTGTGTGGTTTCTTCGGTATGGCCTTCAACAAAGCCCTGTAGCGTTCTGGCCGTGGTATCGGGCACAACACGTGCGGCAACGCGACCCGTAGCGCGATCCTTTAGACCAGCAACGGCGGCCTTACCCACCGCCCCACGCCCTGCACGGATTTTCTTATCTGCGTGTTTGTTCTTTTCCTTGCCGCCAATGTAGGTTTCGTCAACCTCAACGGGGCCGCTAAACATCACACCGCCATCCATGCAAGCCTCACGAAGGCGATGCAACATATACCACGCCGCTTTTTGTGTGATACCCAGTTCACGATACAATTTCATACTAGATATACCTTTTAGGTTGGTCATGAAAAGGTATATGCCAATCGCCCAGACACGATATGACAACTTAGAACCTTCCATGACACTGCCAACCTTAACACTAAACATCCGCCTTTTAGGGCAATCACGGCAACGATGCGTCATAGATTTATGCGTCAGGCCACATTGAACATTAAACGATCCACAATGTGGGCAGTGGGGACCGTTTGGCCATCTCTTAGACTCAATCCATACGCGCGCTTTTTCAGTGTCGCCAAACATATCGGCAATCTGCAAAAGCGTTAAACCTTTGCGATTTGATTTTCCTGGTGCGCTCTTACACATGTATTTTTCCCCAATAATGTGACTCTATGATAAAATTCAAGGCGCAAAAAGTCAACCAAAAATGTTACTTTGCGATATAATTCCCTAAAAAAATATCCCCCGATCAGGCCATGGATGTGTTGGGCGATATTTTTAAGGCCCGCTTTGGCCACTCCATGAACCAAACGCGCGAAGCGATTCTTAAACGCGACACCAGCACGCGCCCCGATCAGGCCGATGCTTATGCCCAGCAAGTGGGCGATTTAATCCGTCAAGGGGACACCATGCCCTTTTACAAAGCCTATGATAAGGCCGCGCAAAACATGGCCCACGCCCATGATATTTCCCAAAACCGCGCCAAAGACTTGATGCAGGAAACCTAT
>CALFSY010000179.1 GCA_937916365.1 uncultured Jannaschia sp.
ATCCTTCATCGTTTCGCACAGATCGGTCAGCAGCGGCAATGCAGTTTCATCGCCCTGGGCGATGCGGTCAATGGTTTCAACCCCGCGCCGTGCCCCAATGCGGCAGGGGGTGCATTTGCCGCAGCTTTCGATTGCGCAAAACTCCATTGCGAATCGCGCCATGGCCCGCATATCGGCCGTGTCATCAAACACGACGATACCCGCATGGCCAATTAACCCACCCTGACCATCGAATTCCTCATACCCAAAGGGCGTATCAAATTGCGCAGGCGTGAAATAGGCGCCCAGCGGCCCACCCACCTGCACCGCCTTAACCGGCCTGCCGCTGGCCGTGCCGCCCGCAATGTCATTCACAAGATCACCCAGCGGCATACCAAACGCGGTTTCAAACAGCCCGCCGTATTTAACATTGCCTGCAATCTGCACCGGAATCGTGCCTTTGGATCGACCCAATCCAAAGTTGGCGTAATGGGCGGCCCCCTTTTCAAAAATCACTGGCACAGTGGCCAGCGAGATAACGTTGTTGACAACGGTGGGGCGGCTCAAAAACCCCTCTAACGCGGGCAAGGGCGGCTTGGCCCGCACCACGCCACGCTTTCCCTCTAAAGAGTTCAGGAGCGAGGTTTCTTCGCCACACACATAGGCGCCGGCGCCCACACGCACCTCAAGATCGAAAGAATGCTCTGACCCTAAGATGCGCCCCAAAATATTGTTTTTATGGGCAATCGTGATGGCCTGTATCATCACATCAATCGCATCGGGGTATTCCGATCGTAAATAAATATACCCTTTTGTCGCCCCCACGGCCAGGCCGGCAATCACCATCCCTTCGATCAAGGAAAAGGGGTCGCCCTCCATCACCATGCGGTCGGCAAAGGTGCCACTGTCGCCTTCGTCGGCATTGCACACAATGTATTTCTGATCTGCCTGCGCTTTACGCACAGTGTCCCATTTAATGCCGGTGGGAAAGCCTGCGCCCCCCCGCCCCCGCACGCCGGAGGTTTTGGTTTCTTCCACGATCGCCTCGGGCGTCATGGCAAGTGCGCGGCGCAAACCCGTCAATCCGCCATGGGCCTGATACGCGGCCAAGTCCAGCGGATCAATCACACCGCAACGCGCAAAGGTTAGCCGCGTTTGACGGGCAAAAAACGGGATGTGTTCCACCAAACCATGGCTTTGTGCGGTATCATTTAGGATCGCCCCCACATCGCCCGCAGTAACCGGCCCATAAACCATCCGCCCCATGCCGCGATCAACTTCCACCAACGGCTCTAACCACGCCATGCCGCGTGAGCCTGTGCGGATGATGGTGGCCGAAAGCCCCCGCGCAGCAATCTCTTTGGCAAACGCATCAACCACGGCCTCAACACCCAAGGCCTTGGCCACAGCATCATGTGAGATATAGATTTTCATTGCCCAACCTCGGCAACCAAGGCGTCTTTGGTCGCGCGGCCCACAACTCGCCCATCAACCATCGCTGCGGGTGCACATGCGCACAATCCTAAACAATAAACCGGTTCAACAGTTACCCGCCCATCGGCGGTGGTGCCATGCCAATCAACACCAAGGGTTGATAAAATGGTTTCTGCCAAGCCGTCGGCCCCCATGGCCTGACACGCCTCAGCACGGCAAAGTTTTAGGGTGTGATGCCCAGCCGGTGCATGGCGAAAATCATGGTAAAAAGAGATGACCCCATGCAATTCGGCCCGCGTGATATTCAGCGCATCGGCAATCGGCCCATGGGCCCCTTGGGGAATGAACCCATATTCGGCCTGCACAGCGTGCAGAATGGGTAAAAGCGGGCCTTCCAACGCCATGTGTGCCGCAATGATAGCAGATAAATTTGAAAGATCAGGGTCAAGATAGGGCGCAGGAGGAATAGATGCGGTGATCATGGCAAACCTTCTATGGTGTTGTGTGAAACCTGACCAATTCAATTTGAAAAATCAATGCTGAGTTTAGGCTTGCGGCATAAAACCATGAACATGAACTACTCTGATGTCGGTGACTTTGTTGTCCCCACAAAGTCATTTTATCGCCTTATAGCGACCGATGCCGCCCGTTCGTTACTCAAATACTCCAAAAATATACATTCCAGCCTCAAACCTATACCTATGGTCGATTTAATACACGATTTTGATATAGTAGATGTTAGACGCATTTTTTGGAGATGTGCACGTGAAAATCCGCCATGAACGCCCCCTACTCGACCTGACGTTCCAGGTGCGGGCGCCTTTGGGTCTGGAATTGGCCAATGGCGATGTTGTGCAGATCACCACTTGGTCTCTTAAAGGTATTGAATTTCCAGGTGATAGTGATTTGATGCCAGCCGAAGGCACGTTATCAATTCCTTTTCAAGGGTTTGATATTCGTTTTCCCGTGCATCTTGCGGCCACGCCTGGAACTCGTTTTTTAACTTTTCAAAACCTCACAGGGCGTCAACGGGAAACACTGGCCGTATTCTACCGATCCATCCTATCGGGCAAAATGGCCAGCACCGAAGATATTATCACCAGCCTCGACACCCCTGTCGATTTGGTGCCGATGGAAGAAACGGAAGAGGAAAAAACCGAGGCAACGAAGGGTAAAACACCACGGGCGGCACGCGCAGTATTTTGGGTGGGCATGTATATTTTTATTGCTGCCCTTGTGTTTTGGACACTTGGCAGTGGCATCTGGTCTAACATATCGCGGGTTGATGTGCGCAATGCCCGCATCGAAGCCACGCTTATCAATCACCTTGCCGCGCGGGATGGATTTGTTGACACGATCTTGGTGCAGATCGGCGAAACTGTAACAGCCGGTCAAAGGCTCGTGCGGGTTTCAACCCCCGAAAGCAGCGCAGCATTGGCCGATGTGCGCGGGCGCATTACGCTTCTTGAACAACGTCATACGGCGGCGATGCAACGCGCGCGGGACTTAACCCAACGCATCGGTCGTATTCGTGATCGTTTGGTCGACGCAACAGAGCGTGCCGTAACCGCCGATAGCCGCGCCAGAGCACAAATCGCGCTGGAGGCATTTGACGGACGTTATGCCCCAGAATATATCGCGTTGTTCGAGGCCCAAGCCGCCGTGCTGCGCGAAGTAGACGCAATCGAAGAAGAATTGCGGCGCTTGCGGCGCGAACGCGGCAATTTGCGTGATGCCGAAGACGCCCTGCATATCGTGGCCGCAGAGGATGGTATCGTAACCGAAATCACCGTGTTAGATGGGCAATTCATCGCCCGTGGCACCCCCGCATTGACGATCGAGGGGGCAGTGCCCCGTTTGGTTCGCGGATGGTTAGATCAACGCATGGCCAACGCGTTGTTCACGGGAATGAATGTGACGATTTCCCTAAATACCGACGGCACAGTGGAAAGGATCCAAGGCCGCGTCGCCACGTTAGAGGCCGGAATTGACCCGGATTTGTCGCCAGAATTCGGAATGATTGTGACGGTGAATTTTCCAACATTGTCCGCCGCAGAGACACGGCACATGTTGCCCCACCTCATGCCCGTTGAATTAAGGGCAACGCGGCTTTGGGCAATGCGGTTGCAAGATTGGGTTAATATACAAACCACCAATGTGCGGGATTGGGGGGCCACACTCTCATCTACGTTGGGACAATGGCGGCATTCCCTTGGCAGTTTAAGTTCACAAAATGAATAATGTTTAAGATTTACTGCAATGTATGCGCCCAAAACAGAATATGCTTTTGACAAAGATCTGACGCAGCGTT
>CALFSY010000180.1 GCA_937916365.1 uncultured Jannaschia sp.
CGATGCAGACCTTGCCGCGCGCCATGCGAAAACGCCGCTGGTCGATGGGGAACATACCGTGATCGCCGGGGGATTGGGGTTTTCCGTTGATCTTAAACCACAGGCAGGCAACGGCGGGCTTATCGGGTATCGGGCAAAACCCCACACCGGCGTGGTCGATTTGTCGCGAGAGGGCGCCCATGCCCCGGCTGATTTTTGGGAGGCTCTGCACGGCGACAACGGCCGTATCATCCTCGACCCTGGGGCATTTTATATTTTGGCCAGCCGCGAATCGGTGGTGATCCCCCCCGATTGTGCTGCCGAAATGTCCCCCTATTTGGCGATGATGGGCGAATTTCGCGTGCACTACGCAGGGTTTTTCGACCCTGGATTTGGCCATGGGGCACCGGCGCGCGGGGTGTTAGAGGTGCGCTGCCACGAATCACCTTTTGTTTTGGAACATGGCCAGGTGGTGGGTCGTTTGGTGTATGAACGTATGGCCGCGCCCCCCCGTGCACTTTATGGTGCCGACATTGGATCAACCTATCAGGGGCAGGGCCTAAAGCTATCGAAACATTTCAAAACAGATAGATAGGGGCGCATGCTGGCACCATGTGTTTGCGCATCCCCGCGGTATCATAGCGCGCCCATAATCTTCCTGTTAAACCCCCACACCGCGCGATGGCCGGCATAGGGGATCAATCGAACCTCACGTGTTTGGCCGGGCTCAAACCGCACCGCTGTGCCGGCGGGAATGTCCAACCGATGGCCCCGTGCGGCCGGGCGGTTAAATTGAAGCGCGCCGTTGGCTTCGGCAAAATGATAATGGCTGCCTACTTGTATGGGGCGGTCGCCGGTATTGGCGACCTTTAACGTAATCGCAGGGCGATCTGCGTTCAGGGTAATATCGCCCTGCGCCGGTATTATTTCGCCGGGCACCATGTCATTTATGCCGTATCGTTTGATTCGCCGGTCATCGCAGCATAGATGCGTTTGCCGAACACACCAACGATTGCGCCGATCAATAAGGCAAACATACCGCCCCCTGTGTTAAAAATTGCCACCAAAATCGCCGCAATCAATAACAAGATCAGCAATGTTAACAGATCGAATTCCGTTTCTTTGATGGAAATTTTGGCCAACGCAACGTTTTCCATCACTTTGCGGACATGTGGTTCGGCGGTTGCGGTGAAATAGCCCGCGACAACGCCAAGAAGAAAGGTAATTATCATAGTCGGACCTTTGCTTTGCCAGTGTGTTGCTAAGTTATACTATCGTATCGGGTGATGAACAGTAACCAGTTTCGTGCCATCGGGAAACGTGGCCTCGACCTGCACATCGTGAATCATGTCTGCGACGCCGTCCATACATTGATCGGCGGTGATGACATGGGCCCCATCCCGCATTAGATCGGCCACCGATGTACCGTCGCGCGCCCCTTCGACCACAAAATCGGTGATGATCGCGATGGCCTCGGGGTGGTTTAACCTGACCCCCCGCAAAAGCCTGTTGCGTGCCACCATGGCTGCCATGCTAATCAACAATTTATCCTTTTCACGGGGGGTTAGGTTCATGGTGTGGCGTATCCTTTGGCTTAAACCTGCCAAACCCGGGGCAGGGGGGCGTGGGTCAAAATAGGTATGGCCGCAGCTACGGCGCAACGCAATGCAAAACCATCGGTGGCGGTAAAACGCGCGACCACCCGCCCATCCCAGGCCGAGGCCGCCGCCCGAACCGGTGTCGCGCTGCCGTTAGGCAAAACCTGGCGCAGCGGGTCAAGGCGGTGGGACGCATCGGGCGCGAAATAGCTTAGCGTGGCCAAGGCCACGGCACCGTGCAGGCCAGCGGTGCCTTTCCGGCAAAAATCCGCATCCGTCAGGCGAATGGATTCGATCATCGCGGGGCGGCCATCGCGCCGCACGATGCGACGATCGGTCAGGTGCAGATGCGCCAAAGTTTCCCCCATTGCCGTGCGGCCCAAAATCAATGTTTCCAGCATCACCAACCGTGCCGTTGCGGGCATGTCGATTGTTAAACAACGATCAAGTGATGCGCCGTCAAACACAATCGTTTCCTGTGGCACCCAATGCAGGGTGGAATGTGCGCCCAACGTGATTTGCGTCTCAATGCGGGCTGTTGCATCCCCAACACTGCGATAGGCGCGTTCGGCGGTTTGCGTTGTGCCCACCGCCGTAACACCCATGTCAATGTCTAGATCATAGGTAAATCGGTCGCCCCCTGTCACGCCGCCTGCGGTGTTCAAAAACACCACCTCGGGCGATCGTCCGTGCATTTGGGGCAACATTGCCTTTGCCGCCCCGGATTGGTGTAGGGCCGTCAATCGCCCCTGCGGGCCGATTCGCACACCGGCGTGCCCACGGGCCCGTTGCATGGGGGGCGGCGGCGTTTGAACCGCGGGATCATCAAGCATGGCAATTATCCTAGGCCATCGGTGCGCGATAACGCAAGCGTGCATCGGTCGTGACCGCATAAACAGGCGTGTCTGACCTATGTAAACTGTGGCCACGCGGGTGCAAATGATATAGGTTTTGATTTTATGACCACGCGCCTTACGATACCGCGACCCGATGATTGGCACCTACATTTGCGCGATGGCGCGATGTTGGCCGGTGTGCTGCCCGAAACCGCGCGGCATTTTGCACGCGCTCTTATCATGCCAAACCTTGATCCGCCGGTGGTAACGGCGGCACATGCGCGGGCGTATCGTGATCGCATTTATGCGGTTTTGCCCACAGACATGGCGTTTGACCCGCGCATGACGCTTTATTTACCCGAACCCACTGATCCCGCCGATGTTGCCGCCGCCGCAGGTGAGGGCGTGGCCCATGCGGTAAAACTGTATCCGGCGGGCGCCACCACAAATTCGGCCTCGGGCGTGCGCGATGTGACCCGCGTGATGCCTGTGTTGGAAAAAATGGCCGAAATTGGCCTTCCCCTTTGCCTACATGGAGAGGTCACGGACCCCGCCGTTGATATTTTTGACCGGGAAAAGGTGTTTTTAGAGCGCGTGTTGATCCCTCTTTGTGATCGGTTGCCGGACCTTAAAATCACGCTTGAACACATCACGACGGCCGATGGTGTGGATTTTGTGGCCACGGCCTCGGGCCGCGTTGCGGGCACGATCACGGTGCATCACCTGATGATTACACGCAACGATGTGTTGGTGGGGGGCATAAAACCGCATTATTATTGTTTGCCCGTGGCCAAACGCGCCGCACACCGCACCGCCCTGCGCAACGCGGCCACATCGGGGGGCCCGCGGTTTTTCCTTGGCACCGATAGCGCCCCCCATGTTGACGCAGCAAAAGAAAGCGCGTGCGGCTGTGCCGGTATTTTTTCGGCCACCAATGCGTTATCATGCCTGGCCCATGTGTTTGAGGCCGAAGGCGCGCTTGACCAATTAGAATTGTTTGTTGCCCGCAATGGCGCGGCCCATTATGGCGTGCCCGTGGCGCAGGAAACGTTGACGCTTGAAAAACGCGCCGTTCCCGTTCGATACCCCGAAAAAATTGTCACAAAGGCGGGGGATGTGACAGTGTTCGATCCGGGCCATCCATTGTATTGGCACGTTACGATCTAACAAATCCCCGCAACGCCACCTGTAAAGGAACACCATGGTCCCTGCCACGTATCCCGACGCGCCCACGATGGCCCAAATGACCGCGCGCATGTTGTTGGATATTCGGGCGGTGCATTTTAACGCCCGCGATTTGTTCACCCACGCCTCGGGCAAACAGGCGCCCACCTACATTGATTGCCGCCGGATCATCGCCTATCCCAGGGTGCGATCCACGTTGATGGATTTTTTGACCTGCAAGGTGATGCGTGATGCGGGGTTTGAAACCTTTGACGTCATTGCAGGGGGTGAAACGGCGGGCATTCCCTTTGCCGCATTTGTGGCGGAACGCATGGCGTTGCCCATGTGTTACGTTCGTAAAAAACCTAAAGGCCATGGTCGCACCGCGCAGATTGAGGGCGATTTGCGCCCCAACGACCGCGCCCTGTTGGTCGAAGATTTGGCCACCGACGGCGGATCAAAATTAAAATTCGTCGATGCGATTCGGGCCGCCGACGGCGTGTGCAACCACACCGCGGTGATTTTTTATTACGGCATTGTGCAGGCGCAGGCAAACCTTGCGGCCCACGGCATAACGTTGCATCATCTATGCACCTGGGCCGACATAATTGCCGAGGCACGGCGCGCAGATGATTTTGATACCGCCACATTGGCCGAGGTTGACCGGTTTCTTACCAATCC
>CALFSY010000181.1 GCA_937916365.1 uncultured Jannaschia sp.
ATAATATTGAGGCGGAACAACAGCTTCTGGGTGCGATTTTATCTTCCAATGATGTGATGGATCGGGTTGATGGTCTGATCAAAGCAGATCATTTTCACGATCCAGTTCATTCTAAGATTTTTGCACTGTCTCAATCCCGCATTGCCAAAGGTTTACATACGGATGCAACAATACTGAAAAATTTTGTAACCGATATCCCCGGGTTGAAAGAATTGGATGGGGCGGAATACCTTGTGCGGTTACAACTGTCTGCCATCGCCACATCCGCCGCGCGCGATTATGCGCAACTGATCCACGATCTGGCCGTGCGCCGCGAATTGATGGCGCTGGGCCAACGGGTATCGGATCGCGCCCAAACCATGCGCGACGACATAAGCCCCGATGACCAAATCGTCGAAGCCGAAAGCGAGCTTTTCCAACTGGCCGCATCGGGCAGCACGCAACGCGGGTTTCAATCCTTCTTGCGTGCATTGCACGATGCGGTAAATATCGCCAACGCCGCCTATCGACGCGATAGCAAGTATTCGGGTATTCCAACCGGTTTGACCGATATGGATCGGATGTTGGGCGGATTGCACAACTCTGACCTTCTTATCATCGCCTCGCGCCCGTCGATGGGCAAAACATCGTTGGCCACCAACATTGCGTTTGACATTGCAAAACGATGGAAAACCGGCACCAAACCCGACGGCACCGAGGGCACGATTGACGGCGGCGTCGTGGGGTTTTTTAGCTTGGAAATGTCGGCCGCACAGTTGGCCCAAAGGGTGTTGTCCGAGGCCGCCGAAATTCCGTCCGATATGATCCGTAAGGGGGATTTGAACGAACAGGAATTCCAACGCTATCTGCACGCCGCACGCGATTTGGAACGTTGCCCCCTTTATATCGACGACACGCCGGCCCTGCCCATTGCACAGGTCGCGGCCCGTGCGCGGCGTCTAAAACGCGCGCCACAGGGGCTGGACCTATTGATCGTTGATTATTTGCAGCTTTTGCGCGGGTCAGGGCGGGCCGATAATCGGGTGAATGAGATTTCCGAAATTACCCAAGGGCTAAAAGCAATCGCCAAGGAATTGGATATTCCCGTTATCGCCTTATCCCAATTATCGCGCCAAGTGGAATCGCGTGATGACAAACGCCCCCAGCTGTCGGATCTGCGCGAATCGGGGTCGATCGAACAAGATGCCGATGTTGTTATGTTTATCTATCGCGGCGCCTATTACAAAGAACGCGAAAAACCCGGCGAAGAAAACCTAGATGCCATGACAAAATGGCAGCAGGATATGGAAACGTTGCACGGCAAGGCCGAAATTATCATCGGCAAACAACGCCACGGACCGGTTGGAACCGTGGAATTAAGTTTTGAGGGGCGTTTCACCAAGTTTGGGAATTTGGCAAAACCCTGGCAACAAGACCCCGAAAACGGGTTTTAAGACCCCTATTTTGGATCAGGTGCGCCCATCGGTCATCCTGCAATCCCATGCAAAATCCGCGCCCAGGATCGGGCACCGCGGTGAAAACTGTCCACATCGTATTTTTCATTTGGGCTGTGGATCGCATCGTCGTCGTGACCAAAACCGGTCAGCAACGAATCGATGCCCAAATGCGTTTTGAAATACCCCGCCACCGGGATTGACCCGCCACCCCCGATAAACGCCGCCGTTTCGGGCCATTCCGCCGAAAGGGCCGTGCGCGCGATGTTGAACGCGGGGTGCGATATATCCATCCGGCTGGCCGGTGATGCGCCGTGATCGGCGAATGTTACGTCACAATCGGATGGTATTTGCGCGCGCACCCAAGCGCGGAATCCATCCCGCAAAACATGCGGATCCTGCCCCGCGACCAAACGAAAACTTACCTTGGCCGAGGCTTTGGCCGGCAGCACGGTTTTGAACCCCGCGCCGGTATATCCGCCCATGATGCCATTAATTTCGGCGGTGGGGCGCGACCAAATCATTTCAAGCGCCGAACGCCCCGCTTCGCCCGCTGGCTGGCCCAAACCCACGGCGGACAAAAATGTGTTCGCGTCGAACCCCAACGATTGCCATTGATCCAGCAAGGTTTTGGGCGGGTCTTCCACCCCGTCGTAAAATCCCGGCACTTGCACGCGGCCTTGGGTATCGTGCAGCGCGCCCAAAATTTTGGTCAAAACCCGAATCGGGTTCATCGCCATGCCGCCATACATGCCAGAATGCAGATCCGCCGAGGGGCCAGTTATGGTAATTTCTTCGCCCAACAAACCGCGCAACTGCGTCACGATGGCCGGCACACCGGGCGCGAACAATCCAGTGTCGCAGATCAAGGCCAAATCGGCGCGCAATTCATCCGCGTTTGCCTGCAAAAACGGCACCAATGATGGGGAACCTGATTCTTCCTCGCCCTCTAAAAACACAGTGATGCGACAGGGAAACCCACCTGTTTCCGTATAGTAAGCGCGCAGCGCCTCTAAAAACGTCATCAACTGTCCTTTGTCGTCCGCCGCGCCGCGGGCGCGAATCACCTTGCGCCCGTCTTGATCTTCAATCGCGGGGTCAAACGGATCTCGATGCCACAGGTTCAGCGGATCAACCGGTTGCACGTCGTAGTGGCCATAAAACAAAATGTGCGGTCCGGGCCCATCGGCATGGGCCACCACCGCCGGATGCCCATTGGTGGGGCGCACCGATGCGTCAAACCCCATCGTGCCCAAATCCGCCGCCAACCATTCCGCCGCCCGCACCACATCGCCGGCATAGGCCGGATCGGTTGAAATCGACGGAATGCGCAAAAGCTGGAAAAGCCGTTCGATGGCCGCAGGTTGGTCTGCATCTATTCGGGAAAGAATGGCGTTTAACGACATGCGCGCGGTCCTTTGTTTGGGGCTATGGTGTTATGGGGCGGGGGTGTATGCCGCATAGGTAGGCACACTAAATCAGGCGTATACAAACAAATACCTTTCGCGGTGACAATACACCTCATAATATGTTGCCATCTGTATCGAGTAATAAGATACACAATGATCTAGGGTTGCCAAATGGTAAACGTGCCCACACATTTCAAATCAATCCAACAAAAAGGATCGTGATCACCAATGGGTGCCCAAGACACTGATTTAGACATATTTGATACCGCCCCCGCACGGTCTAGCAAGCGCATGATCTGGATCACCTTTTTCGCCGTGGCCGCGATTGTGGTGTGGAGCGGGATCGCAGAATTAGACCGCGTCGTGCGCGCCGATGGGCAAGTCGTGCCAAGCGCACGCACCCAAATCGTGCAAAGCCTAGAGGGCGGTATTATTGCCGACATCCTGGTGGCCGAGGGCGATACCATCGCCACGGGCCAAGAATTGGTGCGGCTGGATCAAACACGCTTTGAATCCTCTGTGGGCGAATTGGAACAAGAAATAACCTCGCTCGAACTACGCCAGCATCGCCTGTTGGCGGAAATCAACGAAACACCATCCCTATCGTTGCCCGATGATTTAGTCACCCGCCGCCCCGATTTGGCCGAAATCGAACAACAGGTTTTTGCAACCCGCACCGAAACCTTTTACCAACGCCGCGAAGATTTTGCACACCTGATTGACCTGCGCGCGGAAGAGGTTGAAATCCTGCGCCCGCTGGCCGCCAATGGGGCCGTTCCCGATTTGCAACTCTTAAGTGCCGAGGTTAGCCTGGCGCAATTACGCATGGATCGGCAACAATTTGTTTCCGAATATACCCGCGAGCTGACGGAAAATCTTTCGTCCACCACCGCCGAGCTTGAAACCCTACGCCAAAGCATCGCAGCCCGCCATGACCAACTGCGGCGCACCATTTTGCGATCGCCGTCGGACGGCACAATCAATCAGTTGTTTTTTTCCACAGTGGGCGCGGTCGTAGGACCGGGCGAACCGGTGTTGGAAATTACCCCATCCGAAGATGACATTCAGATTGAGGTGCGCGTAGGCCCCGAAGACATCGGATATGTCACCGACGGTATGCGCGCGACCTTAAAAATAACGGCATATGACTTTGCTTCGTTCGGCACATTGTCCGGCAGCGTGGCGCGCGTGGGCTCTGACACTGTGGCCGATCCGTTGGATCCCAACGCCCCGCCCGCCTTTGCCGTGTCGATTGATTTAGATGCCGATGCGTTGCAATCGTGGCGCGGGCGTGATCTGCAGCTACGGCCAGGTATGGTGGTCACCGCCGAATTACAGGCCGGATCAGACCGCATTTTGGATTACGTTTTCCGGCCTCTGCTGCGCGCGCGCGATGCATTGTCAGAAATTTAGCAGT
>CALFSY010000182.1 GCA_937916365.1 uncultured Jannaschia sp.
CTGGATCATCTTCCGCTCGTCCGCCCGCCCCTATTAAGGTTAGAATTTCATCCTGCGCCTCTAGTGCGGTTGTGTGCCGCACGCGTAAACGCGCCAAACGATCCTGAACATCGGTTAATGTAAATTCTTCTTGTGCATCCCCTGTGCCCGTCGCCCACGATTCGATATTTTTGTTTATGGTAACATCACCTGCATCTTGATCTTGAAATATGGGCAGGGGCGGCGCATTTGAATTTTGGCGCGCATTTTTAAGCTGTGCTTCCAAATCTGTTACGTTTTTGCGCAATTCATCTGCGCGTGCCTCGGCCGATGCGGCGCGGGCGTGGGCGTCTTCTAGGGCGGCGCTGGTGACATTGGGATCTTCTATATCAGACGGCGCGGGCGATGGGTGTTCATGCACACGGGTTGCGATACGATCCAACGCTGCGGCCAACCGCGCTTTAAGGAATGTTAAATCGTTTAGATCCGCATCTTCGCTCATTCTGCGCTGTTGCCTCCGGATATATTTATGCTTCTAGGCTATGCCACATATGTTCTATGATTTCGACCGCAAATGTTTTTAGAAATTATTCCTTAAACCCTATTTGCAACCGCGATCATACGCTACGATTATTTGAGATCAAAAAACCTTAAATTGTTCACATTTGCAAGTCGCCCTTGGATATTGCCTAAAAATCCCAGTTTGTTAGATAGCGGCAAAAGCATACTTGTGCTTAACTGCGTCTTTGTTATCACGGCGCAGGCTTTACTCTTTTCGCCCTTGCTATCATTATCCGTAGGATACCGTTGTTCATGGATCTTTCCACTCTTGCCGCTGCACACCCTGATCATTGGCGCCGTGCTGCTTGTATTCGGGCGCTTACCCTTGATGCCGTGGCTGAGGCGAATTCTGGGCATTCGGGTATGCCGATGGGCATGGCCGATGTGGCAACAGTATTATTTGAAAAACACCTTACCTTTGATGCCAGTGCACCTGATTGGCCAAACCGCGACCGATTTATCCTAAGCGCAGGGCACGGATCAATGCTGCTTTATAGTCTGCTTTACCTCACTGGGTATGCCGACATGACGATAGAGCAGATTAAAAATTTCCGGCAACTCGGCGCTATCACCGCAGGGCACCCTGAATACGGGCACGCCAAGGGGATTGAGGTTACAACCGGTCCCTTGGGTCAAGGGATTGCCAATGCCGTGGGCTTTGCCATGGCAGAGGAATTTTTGCGCGCCAAATGGGGTGCAAAAGTTATCGACCATTATACCTACTGCATCGTTGGCGATGGGTGTCTTATGGAAGGAATAAGTCAAGAAGCCATCGGTCTGGCCGGGCGGCAGGACCTGTCGCGCCTGATCGTGTTATGGGATGATAACAACATCACCATTGACGGTACAGTGGATATGGCGGACCGAACCGATCAAATGGCACGGTTCAAGGCCTCGGGCTGGGATGTTTTTGCGTGCAATGGGCATGATCCCGTTGATATTGACCAGGCGATCACGGCGGCCAAAGCATCGCCCAACGCGGCGATGGTTGCATGCAAAACGCATATTGCGTTGGGATCATCCGCACAGGATACAGCCAAAGGGCACGGCGCCCTGACCGATGCGAAGGTGGTTGCCGATACCAAAGCAGCCTATGGATGGACGGCGGCCCCCTTTGATATTCCCGCGGATCTAAAAACCTGGTGGGCGGGCGTGGGCACACGCGGGCAGACCGATCATCGGGCATGGCAGGCGCGATTTGACAAGATGTCAATCACAAAACAATCCGAATTTAAGCGAACATTCGCAAACGAAACACCCAAAAGATTATCATCCACCCTTGCATCCTTAAAACGGCAAATTTCACACGACGCCCCAATGGTGGCCACCCGCAAGGCCAGTGAAATGGCCCTACAGTCCATAAATCCGATCATGGGCGAAACGATCGGCGGATCGGCGGATTTAACGGGATCAAACAACACAAAAACCCCCGATCTGGGCGTATTTTGCCCCGACAATCGCACGGGCCGTTATGTTCATTATGGTATCCGCGAACATGGCATGGCCGCGGTAATGAACGGTATGGCATTGCATAGCGGTGTGCGCCCCTATGGCGGCACATTCATGTGCTTTGCCGACTATGCACGGGGTGCGATGCGGCTCAGCGCGTTGATGCATGTGCCTGTGGTTTATGTTATGACCCATGATTCTATTGGCGTGGGGGAGGATGGGCCAACCCACCAACCCGTTGAACATCTGGCCATGCTGCGCGCCACACCAAACCTAAACGTATTTCGCCCCGCAGATGCGGTGGAAACCGCCGAGGCATGGCAGGTTGCGCTGACCCAAAAAAACACGCCCAGTGTATTGGCGCTTAGTCGTCAAAATCTGCCTACGGTACGCGTTGACCACAAAACAAAAAATATGACCGCCCAAGGTGCATACATATTGGCCGAGGCCACGGGCAAACGGCGCGCGGTGGTGTTGGCCACAGGGTCAGAGGTCACCATAGCCATGGCCGCGCGGGATATATTGCAGGCACAGGGGATTGGCACGCGCGTTGTTTCCATGCCGTGTTGGGAATTGTTCGCAGCACAAGATGCGCAATATCGCCGCCGTATTCTGCCCGCTGGCCCGGTCCGCGTTGGTATTGAGGCCGCGGTGCGGCAAGGATGGGATCAATGGTTGTTGGGTGAACGCGGGCGCACGTCAAAGGCCGGTTTCGTAGGTATGGACGGATTTGGTGCCTCAGCCCCCGCTGATGATCTATATCGCCATTTTGGCATTACACCCGAGGCTGTAGCAGACACCGTGCAAACCTTACTTTGACCGCTGAACACGGTCGCATAGGGGGTATCAGGAGGGTATAACAATACCCTGACAAAGGGGATTCCATTTTATAACACAATGTGCGAATCTATGCTCGTAAATCACATTGTGCCGATACAACCCAGACCATCTTTATAACACAAAAAACACGTGGGATATGAGCCGTAAATTCAACATAGGCGGATTGATACTGCCCTTTATCCTGGTTTTGGTAGGGGCTTATTTTACCTTTACGGCCGTTCAAGGAAACTATGGGTTGTTTCGTCGTGTCCAGGTGCAATCAGACATCGCGATATTGCAGCAAGATTTGGCGGCGCTACAGGCCGAAACGGCGCACATGGAAACCCTAACGCGGCGTTTATCGGATGATTTTTTGGATCTTGATTTGCTAGACGAACGTGTGCGCGTAATGCTGGGATATGTGCGCACGGATGAAATTGTTGTGCCCTAAGGTTCAAACGCGATCTTTGCCACCCACCTTATACCCATGTATAGTTGGATATTGCATAAAGGCGGTAACATTGTTTAGGTCTAGCAAACGCATTTTTATATGAATATATACGCCAATAGTGTGAAATTGATTTCGCATATGGCTGCACAAAGATACAGACATCGCGTATGCGTTAAGGCGGGATATGGGTGCGCACCGCACCCTGTCTATGATCCAGAGGGATGTTAACAATGGCACGAACAAAGACCGTCAAAAAACCTACCGCGACACCGAACATTGCGGCGCAGGAATTGGTGCATTATTATCGTGAAATGTTACTAATCCGCCGGTTCGAGGAAAAGGCAGGCCAACTTTATGGCATGGGTTTGATCGGCGGGTTTTGCCATCTTTATATCGGCCAAGAGGCGGTGGTTGTGGGCCTAGAAGCCGCCGCAGAGGAGGGCGATAAACGTGTCACATCCTACCGCGACCATGGTCATATGTTGGCCTGCGGCATGGACCCCAAAGGGGTGATGGCCGAATTGACCGGTCGTATGGGCGGGTATTCCAAGGGCAAAGGCGGGTCAATGCACATGTTTTCAAAGGAAAAGCATTTTTACGGCGGCCATGGGATCGTCGGCGCCCAGGTGCCCATCGGGGCGGGCCTAGCATTGGCGGACAAATACCTAGGTAATGACCGCGTAACATTTACCTATTTTGGGGATGGTGCGGCAAACCAGGGGCAGGTTTACGAAACCTACAACATGGCGGAATTGTGGATGCTGCCGGTGGTGTTTGTGATCGAAAATAATAAATATGCCATGGGCACATCCACCAAACGGTCCACCAAATCCCCATCATACTGGGAACGCGGCGCGGCCTATGGCATCCCCGGCGAAGAGGTGGACGGCATGGATGTTTTGGCCGTGAAAACCGCCGGTGAAAAGGCTGTCGCCCACTGCCGCGGGGGCAACGGCCCCTATATCCTTGAGGTAATGACCTATCGGTATCGCGG
>CALFSY010000183.1 GCA_937916365.1 uncultured Jannaschia sp.
CGTCAAAATCGAAATTGGAAACCCTGTCACCCCTATGGTGCGCACAATGACACCCCCCACAAGGTACCGTAGGGTTGCGCCAATGGCCCCACCAAGGGCAACGTGAAAAATCGGGGCGATCATAGGCGCGGGATGGCGCGTGGGGCGGCGATTGTCAACGCCGCCGCTTTGACCGCAGATTTTCAAACCATTCCAGACGTTTTTTCAAATCGCGTTCAAAGCCGCGTTCGACGGGCGTATAAAAGGAAGCGCGCGACATGCGATCGGGGAAATAATTTTGCCCTGAAAACCCTTCCTCGGCGTCGTGGTCGTATTCATATCCTTTGCCATATCCCTGATCTTTCATCAACTTTGTAGGTGCATTGAGAATATGTTTTGGCGGTGGGTGCGATCCGGTTGACCGCGCGCTGGTGCGTGCATCCTTATACGCCACATAAGCCGCGTTCGATTTCGGGGCGAGCGCCAGGTAAAGCACCGCCTGCGCCAGGGCAAGTTCACCTTCGGGGGATCCAAGCCGTTCGTAGGTTGCCCATGCATCCAGGCACAGCCGTTGCGCCTGTGGATCGGCCAAACCGATGTCTTCAATGCTCATACGTGTGATGCGACGGGCCAGGTAACGGGGATCTTCGCCCCCCTCTAACATCCGCGCCAGCCAATAAAGCGCGGCATCGGGGTCTGACCCGCGCACAGATTTATGTAATGCAGAAATCAGATTATAATGCGCCTCGCCGGATTTATCGTAAAGCGTGGCACGGCGGTGGAGGCGATGGCGCAAGGTTGCCGTATCCAGCACGCCATCCCCATCCGCCCACGATGCAATTTGTTCGATTAGGTTCAACAGCGCGCGCCCATCGCCATCGGCCATGTCTCGTATCGCGCGGCGCGCATCCGCATTTAGTGGCAGTTCACGGCCGAGCATGGTTTCTGCGCGTGCAATCAAGGCCTCAAGCGCGGTATCATCCAATCGTTCCAACACCAAAACCTGCGCACGGCTTAGCAGCGCGGCGTTTAATTCAAAGCTGGGGTTTTCTGTCGTGGCCCCGATTAACAGGATCGTGCCGTCCTCCATATACGGTAAAAAACCGTCTTGTTGGGCTTTGTTAAATCTATGAATTTCGTCGACAAACAATAACGTGCCTTGCCCCGCACGATGGTGAAGTTTGGCGGCCTCGAATATTTTTCTAAGCTCGGCAACCCCAGTAAAAATCGCGCTGATTTGTGTGAAGGCAAGGTTTGTTTCCTGGGCCAAAAGCCGCGCGATGGTGGTTTTACCAACCCCGGGTGGCCCCCATAGAATAAGCGACGATAACGCCCCCCCGTCGATCATCGTGCGCAGTTGGCCGTCAGGGCCAAGCAGATGATCCTGACCAATCACCTGGACCAACGTTGTGGGGCGCAACCGATCGGCCAAAGGCGTGGGCGCGGTGTTGGACCCTGTGGGGGCATCACTGGGTAGGTTATCAAATAAATCAACCATCGTGAAAACCATAGTGGGTTTATTCCTGCGCCTCAATCCATGGGCCGGGCGATGGGATGGTTGATGAATACGGCCCTTCACCCGATGTGCTAAGCTTTTGAAATAATAACTAATAAATCAACCCGTGGGTCCGAGCGACAGCGCCGCCTTAATCTATCGGCGCATGAAGGCGGGTGGCTGCGGTAATGATGCCGCCGCGTTGGCCCGGTTCGATGTTGCCGTACCGTTGGCGAAAACATTCGGGCAAAGGTCGATCGCCCTGGGGTGATAGCCACAATCGAAATAAATGCCTGCGGCGGGCGGGATCGGGCCAATCTGTAAACGCGGTGCGATCATGCAGTTGACTGTGGTTATAAACAAACTGCATATC